>NZ_DAMDQC010000005.1:0-63807 GCF_032082325.1 Pantoea sp. CTOTU50773
AGCCACAGGCTGTCGATCTGCTTCGCTTCTGCCATCCCACTCCCCTTCACGTCTGACGTTTTACAGTGCGTCTCAAAGTATGTATATGTATATACAACTTTCCGCCCTTAAGGATCAACCATGGCCGTTTTTTTTGCCCCACGCGCGCTGCTGGCCGACGGCTGGCATGAAGACGTATTGATTACCACTGACGCATCCGGACAGATTGCTGAACTTACCCCCAGCAGCACACCAGGCAGCGCCACTCGCCTTGCTGGCCCGGTGATCCCCGCTATCGCTAACCTGCATTCGCACGCCTTCCAGCGTGCCATGGCCGGGCTGGCGGAAGTGGCGGGCGATCCGCAGGACAGTTTCTGGACCTGGCGCGATCTGATGTACCGCATGGTGCAGCGCCTGTCGCCGGAGCAGGTCGGCGATATCGCCACCCATCTCTATATCGATATGCTGAAAGGCGGCTATAGCCAGGTGGCGGAATTCCACTACTTGCACCACGATGCGCAGGGCAAACCCTATGCCGATGACGCGATGCTGCTCAACCTGATTGCCGCCGCCGAGACGGCCGGGATCGGTCAGACGCTGCTGCCGGTGCTCTATAGCTACAGCGGATTTGGATCGCAACCGGCCAGCGACGGCCAGCGCCGTTTTATCCAGCAAACGGAGGCTTATCTGCAGCAACAGCAACGCGTTGCGCAATGGAGCGCCAATAAGCCGCTGCTTAATCATGGCATCTGTTTCCACTCGCTGCGCGCGGTGAGTGAAGCTCAGATGCGTGAAGTGCTGGCCGCTGGCGCTGCTGATGTGCCGGTACATATTCATGTGGCCGAGCAGGAAAAAGAGGTCAATGACAGCCTGGCGTGGAGCGGCGAGCGTCCGGTTGCCTGGCTGTATAATCGCTTCGAAGTAGATCAGCGCTGGTGCCTGATTCATGCCACCCATCTGGACGACAGCGAAATCCACCGCATGGCGGCCAGCGGTGCGATTGCCGGACTCTGTCCGACCACCGAAGCCAATCTCGGCGACGGCATCTTCCCGGCGGTAGAATATATTGCCCAGGGTGGACGCTGGGGCATTGGCTCGGACAGCCATGTATCGCTCAGCGCGCAGGAAGAGCTGCGTTGGCTGGAGTACGGTCAGCGCCTGCGCGATCGTCGTCGCAACCGAATCACCCTGCCCCATCAGCCTTCTGTGGGCGATCTGTTGTGGCAGCAGGCGGCACAAGGCGGTGCGCAGGCGTGCGCGATCAACACCGGTGAACTGGCGGTGGGTAAACGCGCCGACTGGCTGGTACTGGAAAACGATGCCTTCCTGAGCAGCGTGAGTTCCGCTTCGCTACTCAATCGCTGGCTGTTTGGTGGTACGCAAAGCCAGATCCGCGATGTGTTTGTCGCCGGTAATCAGGTGATCAGCGAAGGCCATCATCCCGCCGAAGAGGCCTCAGCCGCGCGCTTCGCCCAGGCCATGAGTGCACTGCAATGAGAACGTATTTCGACTACAGCCAGCTGTCCGTCAGCCGCTGGCGCAACGGCGGCGGTGAAACGCGTGAAATCATCAGCTTCCCGCCCGGTGAGACCCAATTTGGCTGGCGCGCCAGTATTGCCACCATCGATGCCGACGGGCCTTTTTCGCCATTCCCCGGTATCGATCGTGTGATTACGCTGCTGAGTGGCGATAGCGTGGTGCTGCGCAGCGAAAGCGTCGAGCACGCGTTGTTGCCGCATCAGCCGTGGGCATTTCCCGGGGAATGGTCGATTGAGGCACAGATCAGCGGCAGCTGTCAGGATTTCAATATCATGACACGCCGCGACAGTTGGCAGGCACAGGTGGAGGTTGTGCAACACGCCGCTACCAGCCAACACGGTGTCGCGTGGGTATTATCCGGCGAATGGCAGAGTACGGACGTCAAACGCATCACGGTTAATCAGGGAATGTGGTGGCTGGATAAAGAGACGCAGCTGGCACCGCGAACCTCGGATGCCAGCCTGCTATTTGTGGCGCTTAGCCGTGTCCTCTGAAACGACCGAGTAACTTATAGCGCGAGCCTGGATAGAGCAGGCGCGCGTAAGTCACAATCTTGTTGTCGCTCCAGGTCTGACGACGAATCAACAAGCAGGGTTCGTGCTCATCCAGCGCCAGATGTTTACGCTGGCGCAAATCGGGCAGTACCGCTTCCACAATATGCTCACCGGCGGTCAACGGCGCCACGCGCATCAAATAGGTGTAGGGCGTCAGTTGATGATAATCCTGACTAAGGTAATCCGGCGCCACCAGCGGGTTGACCAGACGATCTTCAAGTTGCACCGGCATATCGTTTTCGTAATGCACAATCAACGAATGATACAGCGTCTGCCCGGTGGATAAGCCCAACACAGCGGCCTGCTCCGGATCGGCCTTCATCTGCCCAATCGACAAAATTTTGCAGCTGTGGCGATGACCACGCTGGGCAATTTCATCGGCGATGTTATGCACTTCCAGCATCGCGGTGTAACCCTTCATCTCCGCGACAAAGGTGCCGACGCCTTGCATGCGTACCAAAAAACCTTCGCTGGTGAGTTCACGCAGCGCACGGTTAATGGTCATGCGGCTCACGCCCAGTTCGTTAACCAGTTCACTTTCGGACGGTACGCGTTGATTCGCTTTCCAGTGACCTTCCCGGATCTGGCTGACGATCGCCTGTTTCACGCGCTGATAAATCGGTGCTGGCTCATCGCCCATCGCTGCGGCCAGCTGCGCTATTGCCGTTTGCTCCGCCATATCCTGTTCCTTTTCCGAATAATGCCCAAAGTTTACTGTCTCAGCACGTAAATGTATATACATCCAATTGTGCAGACAGCCCGTTAACAGTGCAGCGTTCTCCCTGTTTCGGTGCAATGCAGCTGCGGCTGGATGACACATCCCGCATTGCGGCGCATTTCACAGAATCCAATCAATCTGGCACAGCACTTGCTACTTGTATAGACAAGATTAGACACTTATGCTTCACTCAGCTCATTCAATGGTGCTACCCCATGCCACATCGTAAACCCAGGGCTTACAGGTAGCACCCGATCACTTGTATAGACAGGAGTAGACTATGTCAGGTTCGGTTCAGGAAATTCGCCTCGTTCCCGGTGAAGTGGACCTCGCGACCTTGCGGGCGATTTATCAAAGCAAGGTGAAGCTCACGTTAGCGGATGACGCTCGTGCGGCCATCGATCGCGCGAATGAAACCGTCGATGCCATCGTGGCATCAGGCAAAGTGGTGTACGGCATCAATACCGGCTTCGGCAAACTGGCCCAGACACAGATTCCTGCTGAGCGTCTGGCAGAGTTGCAGCGCAATCTGGTGCTGTCGCACAGCGTGGGTTTGGGCAACTTACTGCCCGATAACGTCACGCGTTTAGTGGTCGCCACTAAAATTATCAGCCTGGCACGTGGTCACTCCGGCGTACGTATCCAGTTAATCGAAGCCCTGCTGGCGCTGTTTAATGCCGGTGTGATGCCGTGTATCCCGGAAAAAGGTTCGGTTGGCGCATCCGGCGATTTAGCACCGCTGGCCCATCTGTCACTGATGTTGCTGGGCGAGGGTCAGGTACGCGTTGACGGAGGACTGATTCCTGCCACCGAAGGGCTGGCACGCGTCGGCCTGCAGCCGATTGTGCTGGGACCGAAGGAGGGTCTGGCACTGCTGAATGGCACCCAGGTTTCCAACGCCCTGGCACTGCGTGGCCTGTTTGAAGCTGAGAACCTGTTCGCCGCAGGGCTGATGGCCGGCGCGCTGTCACTGGAAGCGATCAAAGGCTCGGTAAAACCTTTCGATGCACGTATTCATCAGGCGCGCGGTCAGCACGGGCAAATCGCGGTAGCCGCTGCCGTTTCTTCCTTACTGGAAGGCAGTGAAATCCTCAGCTCACATACCAATTGTGGTCGCGTGCAGGATCCCTACTCGATTCGCTGCGTTCCGCAGGTGATGGGCGCGTGTTTAGACAACCTCAGCCATGCGGCGCGTGTATTGCAAATCGAAGCCAACGCGGCCTCTGATAACCCGCTGGTGTTCAGTGAAAGCGGTGATGTGATTTCGGGCGGTAACTTCCACGCCGAACCTGTGGCATTTGCCGCCGATATCATCGCATTGGCGATTGCCGAAATCGGCGCCATTTCCGAGCGCCGTATGGCGCTGCTGCTGGATACTGGTCTCTCAGGCCTGCCGCCATTCCTGGTGCGCGATGGTGGTGTGAACTCTGGCTTTATGATTGCTCAGGTCACCGCTGCCGCACTGGCTTCTGAAAACAAATCGCTGGCGCATCCGGGTAGCGTGGATAGCCTGCCGACCTCTGCGAACCAGGAAGATCACGTGTCGATGGCCACCTACGCCGCGCGTCGCCTCGGTGATATGTGCTTCAACACCGCTGCCGTGGTCGGCATTGAAGCCATGGCTGCGGCGCAAGGTATCGACTTCCATCGTCCACTGCAAAGCTCGACTGCGCTGGAACAAGAGATGAGTCGCATCCGCGAGAACGTTGCCTTCCTTGATCAAGACCGTTTAATGGCGCCGGATATCGAATCCATGCGTCTGTGGGCCAGCAGTCACGCCTGGCCTGAATCTTTGACTGCGCTGCTGCCAAGCCAGCGTTCACCTTCCCTTTAAGGAATTGATGATGAGCGAAACTTTATCTCAGGCTGTTGCCCGTGAAATCCGTGCGCCGCGCGGTAACGAACTGCATTGTGCGAACTGGTTGATTGAAGCGGCTTACCGCATGATCCAGAACAACCTCGATCCTGATGTGGCCGAGCGCCCGGAAGATCTGGTGGTATACGGCGGCATCGGTAAAGCCGCGCGTAACTGGGAGTGCTTTGAGCAGATTCTGCGTTCACTGCGTGCGTTGCAGCCTGAAGAAACCCTGCTGATCCAGTCTGGTAAACCAGTGGGCGTGTTCCGTACTCATGCCGATGCACCTCGCGTGCTGCTGGCTAACTCTAACCTGGTGCCACACTGGGCTAACTGGGATCATTTCCACGAGCTGGATAAAGCCGGCCTGATGATGTACGGCCAGATGACCGCCGGTTCCTGGATCTACATCGGTGCACAGGGCATCGTGCAGGGCACCTTTGAGACCTTCGCCGAAGCCGGTCGCCAGCATTATGACAGCGATCTGAGCGGTCGCTGGATCCTGACAGCAGGCCTGGGCGGCATGGGCGGCGCACAACCGCTGGCGGGCGTACTGGCCGGTGCCAGCGTGCTGGCGATTGAATGCCAGGAATCCCGCATCGATTTCCGTCTGCGCACCCGTTACGTTGACCATAAAGCGTATACCTTAGACGAAGCGCTGGATCTGATTGAGAAAGCCACCAAAGCGAAGCAGGCAATTTCCGTTGGCCTGCTGGGCAACGCCGCGGAAATCGTGCCGGAGCTGGTGAAGCGCGCCAAAGCGGGTGGGATGAAGCCGGATATCGTCACCGATCAGACTTCTGCACACGATCCAATCAATGGCTATCTGCCAGTGGGTTGGGATCTGGATCGCTGGCAGGCCGAGCGCGTCAGCAATCCTAAAGCGGTTGAAAAAGCCGCTCGCGCGTCAATGGCGGTGCATGTGCAGGCCATGCTCGACTTCCATCATATGGGCGTGCCGACCGTGGATTACGGTAACAACATCCGTCAGGTAGCGTTGGATGAAGGGGTGAAAAACGCCTTTGATTTCCCAGGCTTCGTACCCGCCTATATTCGCCCGCTGTTCTGCGAAGGCAAAGGTCCGTTCCGCTGGGTGGCGCTGTCAGGCGATCCAGAGGATATCTACAAAACCGATGCCAAGCTGAAGGAGCTGTTCCCGGAGCACAAGAACCTGCACCGCTGGCTCGACATGGCGCAGGAACGTATTGCCTTCCAGGGACTGCCAGCGCGCATCTGCTGGCTGGGACTGGGCGAGCGCCATAAAGCCGCACTGGCATTCAACGAAATGGTGCGCAACGGTGAACTGAAAGCGCCTATCGTCATCGGCCGTGACCACCTGGACTGTGGTTCCGTCGCCTCACCAAACCGTGAAACTGAAGCGATGAAAGACGGTTCGGATGCTGTCTCCGACTGGCCGCTGCTGAATGCCCTGCTGAACACCGCAGGCGGCGCGACCTGGGTTAGCCTGCATCACGGCGGCGGCGTTGGCATGGGCTTCTCGCAGCACTCCGGCGTGGTGATTGTCTGCGACGGCACTGCCGAAGCCGACGCGCGTCTTGGCCGCGTATTGTGGAATGACCCGGCAACCGGTGTGATGCGTCACGCGGATGCGGGCTATGAACTGGCGCAGAGCTGCGCGAAAGAACATGGCTTGAACCTGCCGATGCAGAAGTAATTTGTCGTGATAACTGAAGTCGCCCTTAACCGGGCGACCTTAGTTCAGCCGCCAAATTTCCTCGTTACTCTCTACTCTCAACCCGCAACCCTCAACTCTCAACCCTCAAATCCTTAAATCCTTAAATCCTTAAATCCTTAAATCCTTAAATGCAACATGCTGCATGCTGCATGCTGCATGCTGCCGGGTATATTCCATTCCGCTATACCCTATAGCCGAATTATTCCTTTCCACGATAGACGCCGCCCTGCGCTTACCACTACAGTGGAGACATCACGTTACGTGTCAGAGAAATCGCAGCAACTGCTGCTGATGGAGAGCCTTACTTTATGAGCCTGCCTGCCGTCCTGCTGGAAAACGCCCTGAACTGGCGTCGTCAGTTACACCAACATCCTGAACTCGGTTACCAGGAGCAACAAACCAGTGAACTGGTTGCGAATGTGCTCGCTGAAGCAGGGTTACAGGTGTTCCGTAGCCTGGCAGGCACTGGCGTGATTGGCACACTGGAAAACGGCCCAGGCCCGGTGATTGGTTTACGCGCCGATATGGATGCATTGCCGATTACCGAAAAAGGCGCGCCGGAGTGGAAATCTACCCGCTCAGGCGTGATGCACGCCTGCGGTCACGACGGACACACGGCCATTCTGCTCGCGGCGGCCTGCCAACTGGCCGCGACGCGCAACTTCAAAGGCACGGTGCACTTCCTGTTTCAGCCCGCGGAAGAGAATCTTGGCGGTGCGCGGAAAATGGTGGAAGAAGGTTTGTTTACCCGTTTCCCAATGGATGCGGTGTACGCCATGCACAACTGGCCAGGTTTGCCGGTGGGTTCGCTGGCGGTGAATCCAGGTGCGATGATGGCCTCGCTCGATTCCTTTGAAATCAGCCTGAACGGCAAAAGCTGTCATGCGGCGATGCCGGAGAGCGGTGCCGACCCGATGGTGGTGGCAGCAGAGCTGATCATGGCGCTGCAAACCATTCCGTCACGCCGTTTGTCACCGCTGGCGTCAGCGGTGGTGAGCGTGACGCAGATCCACGGTGGTGAGGCGATCAATGTGATTCCCGAGCAGATTGTGCTGCGTGGTACGGTGCGATGTTTGCAGACTGACGTACGTGACCGCGTGCGCAGTCTGATTGAAGATTTTGTCACTACCCTGCCGCGCCCGTTTGGCGTCAGCGGCGAGATTCACTGGTATCCGGGTTATCCCGTCACCGCCAACCATGCCGGTCCAGCGGAACAGGTGCGCGAGGTTGCCCAGCGCGTGTTAGGTGAATCGCAGGTGCACTGGCAGGTGAATCCTTCCATGGCCTCGGAAGATTTCGCCTGTATGCTGGAATCTTGCCCGGGTGCTTACTTCTGGCTCGGTGCCGATGGCGCATCCCCCTCCGCCCCATTGCACAACGCGCATTATGATTTCAATGATGATCTGATACCGATTGGTATCCGCTTCTGGCAGCAACTAGTGGAGAACGTGCTGGTCAAAGCCTGACTGGCAGGATTCGCGGAACCCAGGAATATCAATCGAGGTGGCATGTTGGTTAAAGCCTGACTGGCGGATTTCTAAAACCAGCAATCTCAAGCGGCATTGTATCAGGCAGCAATAGATTCGACGGCGCGACTCAAGCTGAAGGGAATCGGTTACCTGCCCGCTATGCATCCACCCCGCAAACCCCCTCGATGCACGATTGCACGATTGCACGATTGCACGATTGATTTTATATCCTCTCTCGACTGTGCGTTTGACCCGCAACCCAAGGCTGCGGGTATTGATTTACCCGTCAGATCCCAGCTTGCTGCAATCGCGTTTCCGCCTCATCCAGCGTCGCTGACTCTCCGGTGGCCACTAAGCAGCACGCCAGCTGTAAACGCAGCGCCTGCGGCACGGCACGTTCGCCGGCCAGTACCTGTTTGATCCAGTCTGCGGTGTCTTGCGCATTTTTACTTTCTGGCAGTTCCACGCTGATTTCTGGCTGGCGCTCAACCCACACTTCCGCCTCTGCGCCCGCACCGCCAATGTAGTTAATCGCCGGACAGCGTTGTGGGTTGGCATACACTTCACCTTCGGTGCCATTCAGCAGGATGGCGGGTGCATCAATATCCTGGAAGAACTTGCCGACGCGCGGCACATATTCGGGATGGGAAACACTCGCCAGACGCAACGCGGCACGTTCGGTAAACGGTGTCGCCAGCTTCGCCAGCGTATGTGCGCTATTACGCACGCCCAAGCGCCAGCGCAGCGACAGCTGTTTTGACATCGGTGCACACAGGTGATCGATGGTGATAAACGCCAGCTCACCGCTCTCCAGTTTCGCTTGTGCCTGCTGCGCAGTGGTGGCCGGCGCAATATCCAGCGCTGCCAGTACCGCTTCGGTGGTGATGCGGGTTGGATCGTCACTCACACCGTGCAGCAACACCGGAAACCCGAGTTTGCTTAATAGTAAAGCTAACAGCGGCGTGAGATTGCCCTGACGACGTGCGCCGTTGTAGCTGGGGATCACAATTGGCATCGGGCGATTGGCGGGCGGCTGCAACTGCATCATTTGCTGCTGCATAGCGTGGTAAAAACCGCGCATCTCCTCTTCGCCTTCGCCCTTGATACGCAGGGCGATCAGCACACCGCCGAGCTCCAGTTCTGGCACTTCATCCGCCAGCATGGCGCTGTAAAGGGCAACGGCGGTGTCGAAATCGATATCGCGCGCGTGGTTCTTACCGCGCCCAATCTCTTTGATAATTTTATTCAGTTCCATCAGGGCATTCCTGCTTCCAGGGCGCGCCGATAACCGGCTGCCAAAAGGTCATTGATGTGCGTCTGGGCACACCTAAGATTTCTTACTTTTACGCTTCGCTGGTTTGACTGCGGTTTTAACCGCTACTTTTACCACTGGTTTTATGCTGGCTTCGGGCACCGCCGGTTGTTCAATCGGAAACACCGGTAAGGCGGCCAGCAGCCGACTGCCATAAGCTTTATTAAGCAGTCGCCGATCGTATATCACGATCTCCCCGAAGCAGTGATGGCTACGAATCAGACGGCCGACCTGCTGAATCAACGTAAACGAAGCGCTCGGTAGACTCTGCACTTCGAACGGGTAGCGTTTAAGGCTCTTCAACCACTCCCCTTCGGTCAAAATTACCGGACTGTCTACCGGGGGAAAAGCGATTTTATGGATGTGCACCTGCGTCAGCAGATCGCCCTTTAAATCCAGGCCTTCAGCAAAAGACTGCAGTCCAACCAGAATACTGGTTTGCCCCGCTTCGACTCGCTGGCGATGCAGCTCCACTAAGCGCGAACGAGGTTGATCGCCCTGCACCAACATCGATAAGCGTAATGCGCTGACATGGCTGACAAACTGCTGCATCGCGCGCCCGCTGGCAAACAGCACCAGCACGCCTTTGTGCTTCTCTTCTGCCATTTGTTGCAGGAAAAAGCCTGCCATCTCGGCAATGTGCTCCGCTTCATTAGCCATCAGCGGTTCATAGCGCATTTGCGGGATCACCAGCTTGCCCTGATCGACATGATTAAATGGCGAATCCAGCGCCACAAAGCGATCGCCCGCTTTCTCGTTTAGCCCTGACATCTCTTGCAGCCGATTGAAGCTGTTCAGTGAACGCAAGGTCGCCGAGGTCACCACCACATGCGGAATCTTGCGCCACAGCAGTTTCTCCAGCTGATCGCTGACGCGAATCCCGGCGCAGTGGAATAGCAGATGCGCCTGGCCGTCCCGAATTTCACGGGTAATCCATTTCGATACCGGCGCATTAGAGGCTTTCTCCATGGCCGCCAGTCGCCACAGTTTGCTGATCGATTCGAACCAACCAAACTGGCGGTTAAGCTGAATGATTGCCCGATGCAGACGCATGATGTCGGCTTTGCCGGTTTGCTCACCCAACTCATTGAGTAACCCTTCGCTCAACCCGCGCAATGCATCGCTCAGTTTGAACAGCCGTGCGCACATCGTCATCAGTTCTTCCGGCAACTCACCCAGCACAAAACGAAACTCGCCCGGCTGATTGTGCGCGGGTAACAGCGGATTGAGCGCGTCGCACAGGATTTGCAGCAGTTCACGCATCTCATCGCAATGGCCTTTTAACCGCTCAGGGTTGGTCAGCGGTGGCGGCGATTTCGGGCGGAACTGTGCCATGATGGTTTCCACCAGCCGCACAAACAGATCGAGCTGCAAACTGCTCCAGCCGGGAGTGATTTCCGCACTCATCTCCAGCGCGTCACGCGCCACTTCTGGCAGATGATGACCTTCGTCCAGCACCAGCATCAGGTGTTTGGCAGGCGGTAAGACGGATTCATTCTCCATCGCCGCCATCACCAGCGCATGGTTCGCCACCACCACATCCGCCTGTTCTATTTCACGACGTGCAACAAAGAACGGGCATTCACGATACCAGCGACAGTGATGCCCCAGGCAGTTGGCTTTATCGGTGGAAAGGCGCTGCCACAGGCTGTCATCAATTGAGACATCGGAGTGATCGCGCAGGCCGTCCCATTTGTAGCTGCTGAGTTGCTTTTCCAGTTTGGCACAGAACTTCTGCTCTTCTTTCGACCCGGTTAGCGCTTCTTCATCGAGATACAGCAGCAAATCGCCTTGCTGATCTTCCGTCGCAGCCAGCGCCGCGAGATTGCGCGGACAGACATAGCGGCCACGGCCAAATGCGGCAGTGAAGGTGAGATCGGGGATGATTTTTTTCAGCAGCGGCAGGTCTTTGCTGAAGATTTGATCCTGCAGCGCGACGTTGGCGGTGCTGATCACTAACCGTTTCTCCTCGGCGCGGCTTACCGCGATGCCGGGGATCAAATAAGACAAGGTTTTGCCCACGCCGGTGGGGGCCTCAATCGCCAGATGGCGGCCTTCATCACCGGCCAGGCTTTTCGCCACTTCAGCGATCATCTGACGCTGTGGCGCACGGGGGATAAAGTCAGGAACCTGCTGCTGCAGCGCCTTATACCATTGCGCAATCTGGCTTTTTATCGCTGCTGTCAGGGCCATGTTGATTACTGTTTGCTGAATTGGCCTGTATTTTTACACAGTATCGGCGCAGCGTCAGCTTTCACTGCTATTTTTTCGCGCTGGATTCAGAATTTCACGCATCGCGCGGATCAGCGTTTCGCGCGCGCGTCCACGGCGGAAGGCAAACGAAAACGGTGCGCGGAAGTGAAAATGCTGTGGCAACAAGCGGCATAGCGTGCCCTGCTGTTCTCCGCTTTGCGCGTAATGCTCCGGCAAATAGCCGATATATCTCCCGGAGAGGATCAGCGTCAACTGCGCCTCTATACTCTCCACTGAGGCGTTAGTCTGGCGGAAGCCGCGCTTGTTTAACTCCTGCTGATTCCAGTAACGCCGCGTCACCATGCCGGTTTGCTGCACGGTGCGCATATCCGGATCGCCCTGCGCCAGTGGATGGTGCGGACTGCAATACAACCAGTGTTGCTCCTCATAAAGCGGAATGGTGACCAGATTGCTGGCACGCAGTGGAAAGTGCCCGATTGCCAGATCAAGGCGGTCTTCCAGTAACTGCTGCTGCAGTTCATTGGGATCGCGCACGCTGAGATTAAAAAATACCGCCGGAAAACGCTGATTAAAGCGCGCAATCGCCGCCGGCAGATCCAGCGTGCTGTCAGTCACTGTCGCATCCACCACACCCAACGAAAAGGTGCCACCTTGCGCGCTTTTCAGCGTCTCGACCTGCTCCTGCCAACCCGCCAGCGTGGCCAGCATTTCCTGACTGTAGCGATGAAACTGCTCGCCTTTGCTGGTGAGGGTAAAGCCGCCACGTCCGCGCTGGCACAGAATAAACCCCAGCTGCGTTTCCAGCTCACTCATGTAAGCGCTGATGGCGGGGGTGGTCATATTCAGCGCCTGCTGTGCACGCGAGTAGCCCTGATTTTCCACCACGCTGGCAAACACCTGCAGCAGTTTGAGATTAGGTAATGTTTGCACCGCATTTCCTTCAGTGATTACTGACTAAAGTTAACCAATCTATGAAGTGATTATTTACTGTCAAGGATTTTTCCCGCGTCTCCCTCAGGCCATGATAAGACTCACTTAGCCGAAGGAGTTCGTGATGACCGATTTTCCTCAGCCGCAGGGTGGCAACGAGATGCCCCGTTTCGCTGGCCGTGGCACCATGATGCGTTTGCCCGCTGCCGAATCCCCTGCCGATCTTGATGTGGCGTTTGTAGGCATTCCGCTGGATATCGGTACGTCGCAGCGCAGCGGCACGCGCTACGGTCCACGTGCCATTCGCGCCGATTCGGTAATGATTCGCCCGTACAACATGGCGACCGGCGCGGCCCCTTTTGATTCGTTGCGCGTCGGCGATCTCGGCGATGTGCCGATCAATACCTACAGTCTGCTGAAGTCGGTCGACATCATCGAAAACTATTATACCGAGCTGAATAATTGGCCGATTATTCCGTTAACGCTCGGTGGCGATCACACGCTGACACTGCCGATTTTGCGCGCGCTGGCGAAGAAGCATGGGCCAATGGGCCTGATCCATATTGACGCGCATACCGATACCAACGATGAGATGTTTGGCGAGAAGATTGCCCACGGCACCACGTTCCGCCGCGCGGTGGAAGAAGGCCTGCTTGACTGCCAGCGCGTGGTGCAGATTGGTCAGCGTGCTCAAGGCTACGCCGCCGATGATTTCCAGTGGGGCGTCGATCAGGGCTTCCATCTGGTGCCTGCCGAACAGTGCTGGTATCGCTCCATGGCCCCATTAATGGCTGAGGTGCGTGCACGCATCGGCGACGGTCCGGTGTATCTCAGCTATGACATCGACAGTTTCGATCCTGCATGGGCACCCGGCACCGGTACACCGGAAGTGGGTGGTTTGACCTCGATGCAGGGGCTGGAGATTGTGCGCGGCTGTCGCGGACTCAATCTGGTCGGTGGCGATCTGGTCGAGGTGTCACCGCCGTACGATATCAGCGGCATGACCTCCCAGCTGGCGGCCAATATCCTTTATGAGATGCTGTGCGTATTGCCCGGCGTCCGTTACACAGAGAAGAAAGCATGACACAACAGAATTTGGTGTTTCCGGCGCGCGTGCTGCGCGGTGCGGGTGTGATCAATCAACTGGGCGAGATTTGTGCGGGGCTGGGCAAACGCGCCCTGCTGATCGGCGGCCACCAGGCACTGCAGTCAGTGGATGCGCAGGTGCGCGCTCAACTGCTGACAGCCAACGTGACGCTGCTGGCGCAGGAGTGGTCTGGTGGTGAGACTTCAATCAATCAGATTAACCGTCTGGCGGCGATCGCTACTGAACTGCAAGCTGACGTGATTATCGGTGTCGGCGGCGGTAAATCGCTGGATACCGTAAAAGCCGTGGGCGCGCAGTTGGGCTTGCCGTTTATCACCATCCCGACCATTGCCGCCACCTGTTCGGCAGTGACGCCATTGACCATTCGCTACGACGATAACGGCAATTTCTTCGATATTTTCCCGCTGCCACAGGCACCGGCGGCAGTGATCATCGACAGTGAGTTGCTGGCTAAAGCCCCTGCTCGCTGGCTGGCTGCTGGTCTGGGCGACACCCTGGCAAAATGGTATGAGTTCCGCGTGGTGAGCGTCCGCCATCCGGCGCGCGAAGGCAATGCATTGTCATCGCTGGCACATAGCCAGATTTGCTATGACGTGATCGCGGAACACGGCCCGGCAGCTTATGCAGCAGTGCTGCGCGGTGAGAGCAGTGCCTCTTTGGATCAGGTGCTGGATGCCATCTTTACCTGGGCGGGATTGACCTCGCTGATGAGCAACGGCGCCCACGCAGCGGCTTCACATGCGATTTATGAAGGTTTTACCTTCTGCGATAAGACGCGTGAGTTTGGTCATGGCCTGTTGGTGGGCTTTGGCAACTTGTGCCTGCTGGCGCTGGAAGATCGCAGCGATGAAGAGGTGCTGGATGAGATGCGTCTGGCACGTGAGTGCGGTGTGCCATTGACGCTGAGTGAGATTGCCGAGTTGGATGATGCCGAGCTGGCGCTGATTGTGCGTGAATCCGTGCACGCACCGGATATGGAGAATATGTCGGTCGAAGTGACCGAAGCCCGCCTGCTGGCGGCGATGCAGCGGATTGAAGGGTTGGCTGATCGGGTTTAAATCTGAGCTAAGTACTTGAGCAGGATGAGACGAGTACTTATGCGGAGTGAGAACGAAAAGTATAGGTGTGTTTAGTTTGGGGGCTGGAGGCTGGAGGCTGGAGGCTGGAGGCTGGAGGCTGGAGGCTGAGTCCTGTGCTGGGTGCGGGCCGTAACACCTCTGCTGCTGCCGGGCAGTCCTCGCGCCGCTGACGCGGTGCCCTCGGCTTACACGTCGTGCCGACGGAACGTTCGGGGATCGACCATCCCTGGCCGGCCCCGAACTGATCCACGCATCCCTGCGTGGATCTCCTGGCCCAACGTAAAAGCCTCAGCGCTGCGGATAGCCCTTGCAGCAGCAGAGGTGCTACGGCCTCAAATATTGTGCCCCTTCCAACAGCATTTACTTCAGCTCCTCAGCAGACTGTAAAATTTGCGTCATCCCTGTGTGGATTTCCTGCCCCACTATAGAAGCATCAGCGGTGCTGCGGCCTTACGCAATGTGCCCTTTTCACCAGCACGCACTTCAGCAGCAGTCTGGAAGATCTGGTTCAACATGCCCGCTATGGACTAAACCAGGCTGCCGTTAACAGTAAGCACGATGGTTAATGAGCAGGCTGGGGGCGCTTTGGCGCAGGCAATCCACAGCGCCGAGCAGAGTGAGTCTGCCAGGATAGCCCGCAGGACGCGGGCGAAAGGCGGGGCGGCACAGGGATGTGCCATCCCCCGCCGTTCCGTGAGGCAGACGAACGAAGTGAGGGGACCGCGTCAGCGGCGCGAGGACGCCAGCGCCAAAGCGCCCCCGGCCTGCGTCACCGCCTATTAGTAACAGCAGCGCCTGAAAATAAAATTGCGGAGATAAAAATTAACCTGCATACCCAAGGCACTGCGACAGGTTAGGTGCAAATTTTTACACCTACACCCTATGCACGAGCCAGCAGCGTCACCACTTCCTGCACATCCGCGACGTCATCCAGCTCCATGCAAATCGCTTCCAGCTGTTCAACCTGGTCAACGGGCAACACACGCCCCGCTAAGCTACGGTATTTAGCCAGCAGCGCTTCAAGGCTCAGCGGATTCGCGGGCGCACCAGACGGCACCGGCACATGCTGCTGCCACTGCTCGCCCTGTTGAGTTTCAACACGCACCCACGGCTCGTCGTCACGCCCCTGCTGCTCATCAATCATCAACTCAATCCGCGCCATAAAGGCTTCAACCTGAGGATGCAGACGTTTGGCATCATCGTAACTGGACAATTCAGCGGAGCCATACAGCGCACGCGCCGCCAGTGCATACGGCAGGCTCATTTGCGCACTTGCCAGGCTCTGCAACTCACGTCCGCCACACATCTCCAGCAGGAACGGATTCAGCCCTACCACGATACGTTCAATCTGCTCGACACGCACCGGGTGTTCTTTTAGCAGTAACCCCAGCGCATCAATCGCCGAATGCGTCCCACGACAAGCGGCATACGGCTTGATCGAGCAGCGCGCCAGCTTCCACACCACACCAAGGTCGGCGGTTAATGCAGCGGGTTGCTGTGTTTCAGCGGCCAGGGTTTGCAGGAATCCACCCCACTTCGCTTCAAATACCGCAGAGGGTCCGTTGATACCGCGCTGCGCCAACAAGGCCGCCTGCACGCCACCTTCAGCTGCACGTGCGGCATGCAGCTTTTTGGTGTGCGAGCCGTCGTGAATAAAGCCCCACAGCCCACCGCTAAAACTGGCGGCAATGCCCATGGCCGACGCGCACTGATCGCGATCCAGCAGCAGCAGTGAACACACCGCCGCTGCGGCACCAAACACGCCACAGCTGGCGGTGGAGTGCCAGCCTGCGCCGTTATGCGCAGAGTAGCCGCCGCAAGCTTCCAGCACCCGGCGTCCGACGTCATAACCGATCACCATGGCCACCAGCAGCGCCTGACCGTCAACCGGGTGCGTCGCCAAAGGCAGTGCCGCCAGAATGGCGGGAATAACCACCGCGCCAGAGTGATCGCAGCCGCCGGTATCATCCAACTCATACATATGTGCGGCCACGCCGTTGAGCCATGCCGCCTGGCGTGGACTCACCTGCTTTGCACTTCCCCACACTTGTGCCTGCTGATGCCCACCTTCTGCGAACGCCAATGACAAACATTCGCGCCAGATAGGACTGTCGCTGCCCGCCAGTGACGCCCCGAGCGTATCCAGCAGATGGCGCTTCGCCTGTTCGACCAGCGCGTCAGGCAGCTGTTCAAAACGGGTTTCGGCGATAAATGCCGCCAGTTGTTCAAGCGTCGAGGCCATGCGCCCCTCCCGTGATGCGGGTAAACACTTCTGCCGGATGGGAAAAATCATTGTCCGGCTGCGTTTGCCAATGCGCCGCCACCTGCTCCGCCGTGGCGATCCACACATTGTGCTGTTGCAGCGTCTCGATCAGTTCACGCAGCAAGCCGATGCGCCCGGCAGTGCCGATAATTTCCGGATGCAGGCGCAGCAGATAACACAGGCCAAAGCGGTGGAAGCCGTGGAAGTCTTGTGTCATGTTCGCCAGCGTTTCGGCATAAGGTGCAATCCGCGACTGCCCCGGTGGGATGGCCGGGCTCAGGTTAAAGGCAAAATAGGGTTCATCTTCCAGGGTGTAGTGCATCGGCAGTTCCACCAGCCGCGTGCCGGGATGGAAGTAGGGCAGATCGTCGCCGCGCCAGCTTGATGACCAGCGAATACCCTGCTCCACCAGCGCTTCCGCCAGGCCCGGTTTCCACTGTCCTGCTGGGGTGCGGAAACCCCGAATCGGTTTGCCAGTAAACTGTGCCAGCTGGTCGCAGCCGCGCGTCACGCTGGCGAGCTGCTGCTCCAGCGACAACGCCGAGAAGTCTTCATGGCGCTCGCCGCTGCAGGCAATTTCATGGCCGTTGGCCACGATGCGTTTAATCAGATCCGGCTGCTCTGTCGCCACAATTGCCGGTAAGCACCAGCTGGCTTGCAGTTGTTTTTCTGCCAGTAACGCCAGCAAGCGATCTACGCCGCGCAGGGTGCCATAGCGCCATACCGACAGGGTTTTATCGCGTCCGGCGACGGCAGGTGCCTGGGTCAAAATACCGTGGATATCATTGAAATCGATGGTCAGGATGGCGGCGGACTGGAAGCCCAGCGGCCAGCGGGAAGATTCAGTCATGCTGTTGCTCCTGCAGATACCACTGCGCCACCGCATCACAGCGCGCAAACCACACGTCATCACGCGCCGTCATATGTTCAAACAGCTGCTCCAGCAGCAGGATGCGGCCCGGCTGACCGGAAATTTTCGGGTGGAACAGCGTGGTCAGGCACAGGCCTTCATCCATTGCGCCGTCGAATTCGCGCTGCCAGTTATCACGGGTATGCGCATAGCTGGCAATACGATCGCCGCCTTTCGGGAAGTCAGGCTGGCGCGTATAGGCCAGCGAGGCGTAATCATCCATCTCCCACTTACCGGGGATCTCGACCAGCGGCGTGTGACCCGCCACCGGGATGCTGTAAGGACGATCGTCGCCGCGCATGCTGCTGGAATAAATCACCCCAGCATCACGCAGAATTTGTGGCGTTTCGGCATGCCAGTCACCTGACGGCGTGCGGAAACCGCAGGCGGTGATGCCCAAATGCTGTTTAAAGATTTCAGCGGATTTCGCCATCACGCCACGCTGTTCATCCGGCGAAATCGCCCAGAAAGATTCGTGACGATAGCCGTGATAGGCCACTTCGTGGCCTTGTTCGATAATCGCCTGACACTGCTGCGGCCACTGCTCCACGACCCACGCTGGTACAAAAAACGTGGCGGGAATCTGGAAAGCGCGCAGCAGGTCGAGCAATCGCCCGAGCGCACGGTACGGCCCATACGCACCAAAGGTGAAATATTCTGGCGTTGACCACAGGCTGCCATTCAACATGGCATCGCCGGTGGGACCATCAAGGTCAAACGCCAGCGCCATACAGCCGCGTTTCCCCTGCGGCCAGCGCACTGCGCCCGGTTGTTGCATCGCTACGCTCCTTTAGCCCTGGTTCACGGTCGCCTGAGTCACGCCATTGTCAGCCAGACCCCATTTCGCGAGGATCTTCTGGTAGCTGCCATCAGCAATCATCGCGTCAATCGCCGCTTGTACCGCAGTGGTCAGCTCGCTGGCATCTTTACCAATCGCCATGCCGGTGTACTGGAAGGAGAAGGCTTTATCGAGCGGCTTATATTTACCTTTTTCAAGATCCATGATGTACGGCAGCGTTTCACTCCCCTGCACCACACCATCCAGACGGTTCTGACGCAGCTGGGTGCGTGCATCCGCCGTACCTTCGGCGCCGACGACGATGATGGCTGGCTTACCGGCGGCTTCGCAGTGCGCTTTAGACCAGTTGGCAATCTCTACCGGGAAAGTGGTACGACGGCTGGTGCCAACCTTCTTACCACACAGATCCATGGCGCTATTGATGTCGCTGCGCGCTGCCTGAGTGTAGAACTGCGGACCGGTTTTAAAGTAATCGATAAAGTTAACCACCTTCTGGCGCTCTTTGGTGTCGGTCATGCCGGACATCACCAAATCAACACGCTTGGTCACCACCGCGTTCACCATCTGCTCAAAGGCGATCTCCTGCCAGTTGATCTTCACGCCCAGTTTCTCACCGATCGCCTGACCGAGATCGTAATCCACGCCGGTGAGTTGGTTGGTGGCCGGATCTTTAAAATCCATTGGCGGATAGTTCGGCATGATTGCCACAGTCAGGCCTTTCTCTTTGATGGCGGCTGGCACGGCGATATCCGCCCAGGCAGAAGATTGCAGTAACAGCGCGGCACTGATGGCACTCAATAACAGTTTTTTCATGTTTTTCACCCCGGTCACGTTAAAGAAGAATCGCGTTAATAAAGTTTTTCATCCGTGGGTTTTGCGGGTTCAGCAGAATGTCTTCTGGTGCGCCCTGCTCGATAATGCGTCCCTCGTCCATAAACACCACCTGGTTCGCCACTTCACGGGCAAAGCCCATCTCGTGAGTGACCACCAGCATGGTGGTGCCCTCTTTTGCTAACTGGCGCATCACCGCCAGCACTTCGCCGACCATCTCCGGATCCAGCGCCGAAGTGGGTTCGTCAAACAGCATCAGTTTCGGTTTCATCGCCAGCGCACGGGCAATCGCCACACGCTGCTGCTGCCCGCCAGACAGTGACTGCGGATAGTCGTGCGCTTTGTGCGCCAGACCGACGCGATCCAGCAGCGCCATCGCCTCTTCACTGGCTTCGCGTTTTGGACGCAGCAGGACGCGGCACGGCCCTTCGATAATGTTCTCCAGCGCGGTTTTGTGCGGGAACAAGTTAAAGCGCTGGAAAACCATGCCAGTTTGCAGACGCTGGCGAGCAATCTGCTTATCGCTCAGCGCATGCAGTTTGTTGCCCGCAATGCGATAGCCCGCTAATTCGTTGTCGACCCAAATGCCACCCTGATCGACCTTCTCCAGCTGATTAATGCAGCGCAGGAAGGTACTTTTACCGGAGCCGGATGGCCCGAGAATGCACATCACCTCGCCGTAATTCACTTCGAGGCTGACATCCTTCAGCGCATGGAACTGGTCGAAATATTTGTTCACCTTGACGGCGCGCACGATGTTTCTCATCTCTCTCTCCCAATTACTGACGCTGGCGGTGGCCGCGTGAGAAGAAGCGCTCAAGGCGACTCTGACCAAACGACAGCACGGTGACGATGATCAGGTACCAGATGCCCGCCACGAACAGCAGTTCCATCACGCGCGCATTGGCGAAGTAGATGGTTTGCGTGTTGTAGAGCAGTTCGGAGTACTGAATCATGCTGGCCAGACTGGTGGTTTTGATCATGCTGATGAATTCGTTACCCACCGGCGGCAAAATCACGCGCATCGCCTGCGGCAAAATGATGCGCTGCAGCGCTTGCAGACGCGGCATGCCAATCGCCTTCGCCGCTTCGTACTGTCCGGTATCCACCGACAGCAAACCGGCGCGCACCACTTCGGAGGTATAAGCCCCCTGGTTGATGCTCAGACCCAGCAGTGCCGCGAGGAACGGGGTCATGATGGTGACGGTTTGCACGCTGAACATGCCGGGAATACTGATGGTGGGAAACACCAGCGCGAGGTTGAACCACAGCAGCAGTTGCAGAATCAGCGGCGTGCCACGGAAGATCCAGGCGTAACCCACGGCGATGTAGTGCAGCACCGGATTGGGCGACATATACATAATCGCGGTGATCACGCCGAACAGGATGCCGAGTCCCATTGCCAGCACCGACATAATCAGCGTGTTCACCACGCCGTTAAGGATTGCCTGGGCAGTAAAGAACTGGCCGACAAACGACCATTCAATGTTGCCGTGGGCGAAGGCATTCACCAGCAACGCAAGCAGCACCAGGATCACCGCTGAAGCCGTGATGCGGCCGTAATAGCGACGTGGCACCACCTGATAGCGATCCAGATCGTAATGCATCTGCTCGCGGCTATTTTTCAAGCCGGGTTCAACCGGAGTGGATTGGGACATAGACGTCTCCTCAGGCGCGCGGGCCAGCGTAATCTTCAGTCCAGCGCTGCTGGTCCTGCATCAGGATTTGCAAACGCGCGAGCTGTTCGCGCACGCGTGCCGGTGCAGTGCCGCCATAGCCACTGCGGGCAGCCAGTGCCGCTTCCAGCGTCAGGGCACTGCGCACTTCTGGCGTTAAGCGTGCATCGACAGCTTGCAACTGCGCATCGCTCAGGTCGGATAGGCCGCAATCTTCGCGTTCACACAGTTGCACCAGCTGACCGGTGATTTCATGGGCTTCACGGAACGGCACGCCGCGCATCGCCAGCCAGTCGGCCACTTCGGTGGCCAGAGTGAAACCGTCCGGTGCCTGTTCGCGCATGACGTCGGTGTTGAATTTCAGCGTCGACATCATGCCGGCCATGGCAGGCAGCACCAGCAACAGGGTATCCACGGCATCAATCACGTTGCGTTTGTCATCGCTCAGGTCGCGGTTGTAGGAGAGCGGCATGGCTTTCATGGTGGTGAGCAGTGCCATCAGGTTGCCGACCAGACGACCAGAACGACCACGTGTCAGTTCGGCAATGTCCGGGTTTTTCTTCTGCGGCATGATTGAGCTGCCGGTAGCATAGCTGTCATGCAACTCCACCCAGCGGAACTGGCGCGAAGCCCACATGCACACTTCTTCGCACAGGCGCGACAGGTTGATACCGATCATGCTGGTGACGAACAGGAATTCTGCGGCGTAATCGCGGCTGGCCACCGCATCAATCGAGTTTTCGCAGGGTGCGAGGTAAGCCAGATCTTCAGCGGCTTTTTCCGGCTGGCGCGCAATCGCCGATCCGGCCATCGCTGCGGCACCGAGTGGGCAGCGTGCACTGCGGCGATCCCAGTCCTGCATGCGCTCAATGTCACGGGCAAAAGATTGTGCATGAGCCAGCAGTTGATGACCGAACACAATCGGCTGTGCTTGCTGTAAATGGGTAAAGCCTGGCGCCACGCTTTCGGTGTGCTGTGCGGCTTGCTCGACCAGAGATTGCTGCAGAGCCAGTAAAGCACTCACGACTTTGCGGCCGTTGTCACGCAGGTAGAGGCGCAAATCGTTGACGGTCTGATCGTTACGCGAACGGCCGGCGCGCAGTTTGCCGCCCAATGGTCCTAAGCGCTCGGTCAGTGCGCGTTCAATAAAGGTATGAACATCTTCGTCAGCCGCAATCGGATGCAGATTACCCGCACGATAATCGGCATCCAGCGCATCAATCGCCGCCAGCATGGTATGGAGTTCTTCGCTGCTCAGCAGATCGCCGCGAGCCAGCTCACGGGCATGTGCCCGGCAGCCTGCTAAATCGTAAGGTGCCAGGGCAAAGTAATAATCCGGGCTGCGCGACAGCGCGGTTAAACTGGCCGCCGGTGCCGCTTTAAAGCGCGCACCCCATAACAGTTCGGCATTATCAGACATGCTATTTCCCCTTGCAGATACTCGTCAGCGATATGAAAAAGATATGAATGAACCAGAGGTGATAATAAAAACTTATTTCACACTCACACTGGTAAATACGTCATATTTCAGGTTCACTGTACTTTCACCGCAATTATTCCGGAGTTGAATAGCAAAGATGGAAAGTAAAGTTTCCCAGTCTGGAAACAATGCAAATAATCGCGGCGATAATGCGGTTCTGGCACTGAGTAATATCGATTTAAAATTGCTTCGCGTATTTAAATGCGTGGTGGAAGCCGGGGGATTAACCGCTGCCAGCAACGAACTGAATATTGGTTTAGCCGCCATCAGTAAGCAGGTTTCCGATCTGGAGATTCGTCTCGGCATGACGTTATGCAGCCGGGGGCGCGAAGGCTTTGAACTGACGCAGTACGGCATTAATGTCTATCAGGCCACACTGGAGCTGTTCGTCTCCCTGAATCTGTTCCGCGAACGTCTGCACAACAGCCGTAATGAACTGCTGGGCGACATCGCGATTTGCGTGGTAGATAACACCATTTCTGATCCGCACTCCCCGGTCACCGCGGCGGTGCAACAGTTGCACCAGAAAGCACCAAAGGTGCAGATTCGCTTACAGACTGCGCAATTAGATGATATTGAACGCGGGATGAGTGAAGGCCGTTTTCATTGTGGTATTGCGCCGGTTTATGAAATGAAAAGTGATTTTGATTACTTCCCGCTTTATAAAGAATATTCGAAATTATATTGCTCCATGTCACATCCTTTATATTCTGGATCTTGTGATAAGAATATATCGGTGGAAATATTACGTGAGCAGAAAATCATTAATCATTTATATGTGACGCCGCGCGATGACCGCCGCCTCATTCCATTACAGGACAGCGGTGCGCAGGCGGTGCAAGTGGAATCCGTCGCCATGCTGATTTTAACCGGGCACTTTATTGGTTATTTACCCGAGCACTATGCCGCGCCCTTTATTGCGCGGGGGCAGCTGTGTGAATTGGGTGATGAATCGGTACGTCGGGAAAATCCGTTCTGCCTGATGATGAAAAAAGGCCGGAAAATTAATCCGATTATCCGGCTGTTCATGCAATCACTGGGCCTGGCCGAGGCCGAAGAGGCGCACTAAGTTGGTGCGATCACCCCACCACTTTATACATCACCGTGGTGGCATCTAACGCCCCTTCCGTCGATTCGGCGTACAACGGAATGGAACCCGCAATTTGCCAGTCCATCGATAAGTAAAGCTGCGTAGCCACATCGCCGCTGCGCGTATCCAACACCAGCAGCGTTTTGCCCTGCTCAACCGCTAATTGCTCAGCCTGCTGCATCATACGACGTGCAATTCCCTGGCGACGAGCAGCGGGATGTACCAGCAATTTACTGATCTCCGCGCGATGACGCCCATTCGGCATGGCGCTAAACCCGACCATTACCGTCGCAACAATCACACCCTGCTGCCGCGCCACCAGCAGCTGATTATCGCCGCTTGCCAGGCTGTAGATTTTATCCTGCCAGAAGCGTTCCATCGCTGCGCGATCGTCGGCATCAATAAAACCGACGCTGGCCCCGTCAGCCACGCACCCCTGCAGCACCTCGGTCAACGCGGCTAGCAGGGGCTGTGCCTGAGTGGCACTTAACTGTTCAATTTCAATCATGGTTTGCACACCACCAGAATGTAACGCGCGCCGCCTTCAGGATGCGCCTGGAATGATGATTTGCCGGTGAGATGAAAACGCAGGCAATCCCCCGCCTGCAATGTCCAGCGTTGATCGTCCATGGTGAACGTCAGCTCGCCAGATTGCAGCCAGATATGCTGCTCCAGCCCCTGTACCGGCGGTGCGTCATAATCGATACGCGCACCGGGTTGCAACACGCTCTCAACCAGTTCGGCCTTGAAATGGCTGGCGGGCGGCGAGACACTGCGACGCAGATAACCGCTGGCATCGTCGCGCCAAACGCTCTGATCGCTCGCTTTCAGCAGCAGCGCGGCCTCCTCTTCCACTTCACTCAACAGGCGCGACATGGTCAAGCCGTAGGCGACACATAGTCGGTTAAGCAAAGCGGCTGTGGGGCTGGTCTCCGCCCGTTCAATGCGCGACAATGAAGCCCGGCTGATGCCGGTAGCCATCGCCAGTTCGTCCAGTGACCAGCCACGTTGCACACGCAATTCGGCTAATCGTGCGGCCAGTCGATCTTCGGTATCCGGTACAGACATGTCCACCTCTCATATTTGGGAAATAATTCTCACATATGAAATAAAGCCTTAATTTGCTTAAAACGTCAAGTTGTACAAATATAAAAGAGTTGTACAACCCAAACGAGGCGGTTAAGGTGTTGTAATGCAGGTCAGAATTTTCGAGGACGCCATGGCCTTATACAGTATCGGCGATGTTGCCGAACGCTGTGGAATCAACCCGGTAACGCTACGCGCCTGGCAGCGCCGTTACGGTTTACTAAAACCCCAGCGTACAGAAGGCGGTCATCGCCAGTTTGATGATGAAGATGTTCAGCGCATTGAGGAGATCAAGCGCTGGATAGAAAGCGGTGTGCCTGTTGGCAAGGTGAAAGCCTTGCTGGAAGGCCAAACCGTTAATGTGCACGATGGCTGGACCGCGCTGCAGGAAGAGCTGATGAGCGTGCTGCGTCACGTTCGTCCGGCTAAATTGCGCACCAAAATTGCCACCATAGGCCGCGAACATCCGGTAGATGCGTTAATCGATCACGTGTTTGTGCCCGTGCGTCAGCGCCTGGGACTGGATCAACACACCGCCCGTACCATGTGCAGCCTGCTGGATGGCGCGCTAATAGATTACGTGGCGTTTTGTCTGGCGGGCGGCCGTAAAAAAGCCGGCAAAGATGCATTGATGATTGGCTGGGGCGTGGAAGATCGCACTCGCCTGTGGCTGGAAGCCTGGCGCTTGTCGCAGCAGGGCTGGCGCATGGATGTCTTAGCCGAGCCGCTGGATATGCCGCGTCCTGAGCTGGTCCCTGGTCAGAATCTGTTTATCTGGACCGGTAAGAAACCGACGCGTCGGCAACTGGAGCAGTTTGAACACTGGCAGGCACAAGGGTTTGCCACTCATATTCACGATCCCGCCTGACAAAAATCGCACACACGGCCTTTGCCTCGCCGGGTGTGCGCGTTATCATGCCGCACTCCATGACTCTTCTCAGGTTTCTCTTATGAACTGGAATAAAATTCTCATTGGCTCCCTGTTTGCCGTGATGGCCATTGGTGGCATGGGTGGCATGATGCTGGTGGGCTACAGCCTTATCCTTCCCAGCCACTGAGTTGACGTTGCACGCGTTCTAACACGCGGTCGCAAATCAGTGCCAGCAGCGCGACCAGCAGCGCCCCCTGAATCACATAAGCGGTGTTAAAGCCGCTCAGTCCGATAATCACCGGCGAGCCCAGGCTTTCTGCGCCCACTGTCGACGCGATGGTCGCGGTGCCGATGCTGATCATCACCGAGGTACGCACGCCTGCCATGATCACCGGTGCGGCTAGCGCCAGCTCAATCTGCCATAAGCGCCGCCATGGCCCCATGCCCAGCCCCACGGCAATTTCCCGGTTGCTGTCCGGCACGCTGTCTAAACCTGCCAGCGTTCCCTGCAAAATAGGCAACAACCCGTAAAGAAACAGCGCCATGATGGCCGGTGTCGCGCCAAAGCCCATCACCGGCACGGCTATCGCCAGCACCGCTACCGGCGGAAAGGTCTGCCCCGCTGCCGCCAGCGTCTCCAGTAACGGCCTGAACGCCCGCCCGGCGCGTCGCGTCGCAAAAACACCACTGCCTACGCCAAAAAAAATCGCCAGTGCGCTGCCGCTGATCACCAATGACAGATGTGCGAGGGCCAGCCGCCAGAAGCTCTCTTGCTGATACAACGGACGTTCCAGCTGCGGGAACCAGTGGGCAAACAGCGGTGCACTATGCGGCAACCCCCACAGCAGCAGCAGAAACACCGCCAGCAGCCAGTACAGTGGATCGCGCCAGACACGCATCAGATCCCCTCCCGCTGGCGCAGCAGATCGCTGAAGTGCAGGACACCCAACGGCTGTTGATGTTGATCGATCACCGGCAGTTTGTCGGTGCGCCGAGCGATAAACTGTGACAGCGCCTCGCGCAGCGTCAGGTGCGCGGCTATTGGCTCACCGTCCAGCCACTCGCCGCGCCGCGCGGCGCTGCCAGCACGTCCCAATGCCAGCAGTCGCACGCCAAGCTCGCTGCGGCCAAAGAATTCGCGGGCGAAATCCGTGGCAGGCTGCGTCAGCAACTCAATCGGCTTGCCTTGCTGCACGATTTCACCGCCGTCCATCAACACCAGTTGATCCGCCAGCGTCAGCGCTTCGTCGATGTCGTGCGTCACCAGCACCACCGTGCGTCCTGACAGCTTCTGAATACGCAGCATCTCCTGTTGCAGTGCCTGGCGGTTCACCGGATCGAGCGCGCCAAAGGGCTCATCCATCAGCAACAATTCGGGATCGGCGGCCAGCGCGCGCGCCACGCCAACCCGCTGCTGCTGACCGCCGGAAAGTTGATGGGGAAAACGCGTCGCCAGATGCGTATCCAGATTGAGCAGCGTCAGCAGCTCCTCTACGCGCTGTTGAATTTTTGCCTGCGGCCAGCCGAGCAGTGACGGCACGGTAGCGATATTCTTTGCCACGTTCCAGTGCGGGAACAGGCCAATCGACTGGATGGCATAGCCAATACGCCGCCGCAGCGCACGTGCATCCATGCGTTCAATCGGTTCACCGGCAAAGCGGATTTCGCCGCTGTCATGCTCAACCAGCCGGTTGATCATTTTCAGCGTGGTGGATTTGCCCGAGCCGGAGGTGCCGATCAGCACGGTGAAACTGCCCTTCTCAATATGCAAAGTGAGATCGCGCACCGCTGCTTTGCCCGCAAACATTTTGCTTACCTGGTGAAACTCAATCATCGGTTCTCTCCAGCAGTGCCGACAGTAAACGCAATGCGGCATCAAACACCACCGCCAGCGCCACCACCGGAATCACGCCCAGCAACACCAAATCCAGTGCGCTGCTGAGTAATCCCTGAAATACAATGGCGCCAAAGCCACCGGCACCAATCAGCGCCGCGACCACCGCCAGTCCAATGGTTTGCACCACCACCACACGCAAGCCCGAAAGCCACACCGGCAGCGCCAGCGGGAGTTCGGCGTGCCAGAACTGTTGCAGTGCACTCATGCCCATACCGCGTGCGGTTTCGCGCACCTCCTGCGGCACCTGCTGCAATCCGGCCACCACGCTGCGCACCAGCGGCAGCAGCGCATACAACACCAGTGCGATTAGCGCGGGCGCCAGACCAATGCCGCTGATGCCCCAACTCGCCAGCACCGGGAAGTGAGCCACCAGCCCCGCCAGCGGCGCAATCAGCAGGCCAAACAGCGCCACGGAAGGCACAGTCTGGATCAGGTTGAGTACGCTGAAAGCGGCATTTTGCCAGCGCGGTCGTCGGGCAATCGCTAATCCCAGCGGTAAACCTATCAACAACGTGGGGAGTAATGTGCCGCCCAGCAACAGCAGATGCTGGCTGAAGGCCGCATCAAACACCGCCGTACGGTTGGCATACTCTTTCATCAGGGAGAGGTGGTCGAGGTGACCGCTAAGCAGCAATATCAGTGGAACAATCCAGATTTGCAGATTCAGCAGAATTCGCCACGGCGTGCTGGCCGTGAGCTGGCGGATAGCCTCAGCGGCCAGCAATAAAGCCAGCGCCGCCGCACACCATAAACCGCTGCCAAAGGCCGTGCGTGCCAGCGGGCTGCCGCTGTTAGCCAGCTGCGCTGCCGTCTGCCCGCCAATAAAGATCAGCAGCGCAAACAGAATCTCAGCGTCCAGCAATGCCATCACCAGATTGCGACGCCGTGGCTTCCACCACAACCCTTGCCATAGCCAGAGTAACGGCAGCAGCAACAGCCAGGATTGCGTGACCTGCCACAGCATTAGCGGCTGGCCTGACACCAGGCGGTTGGCGGCGAAACTGAGTAACGGCAAGGTAGCCAGAGCCAGCGTGATCAGCAGCGTTAACACCAGCAGCACCGGCTGCTGGCGCGGTCTTGATAACAGTAACAGCACCGCTTACAGCAACTTATTCTGCTGTAGCCACTGTTTCGCCACCTGGCTGGCATCCTGACCATCAACCGCAATCTGTGCATTGAGTTGTTGCAGGGTTTTCTCATCCAGCTTACTGAACACCGGCTGCAACCAGTTACCGATCTCCGGATACTGTTTCAGCACGCTTTCCCGAATCACTGGCGCAGGGGCATAAATTGGCTGCACGCCTTTGGGATCGGTCAGCGTTTGCAAACCGAGCGCCGCCACCGGGCCATCGGTGCCATAGGCCATGGCTGCGTTGACGCCAGAGGTTTGCTGTGCCGCCGCTTTGATGGTTACCGCCGTATCACCGCCCGCCAGCGACAGCAGCTGAGACTGTTCCAGCTTGAAGTTGTAGGCTTTTTCAAAAGCGGGTAGCGCATCACTGCGTTCGATAAATTCCGCCGACGCCGCCAGTTTAAAGGTGCCGCCTTTTTTCAGGTAGGCGCTGAGATCGTCGAGGGAGTTGAGACTATTTTTCTGTGCCACATCGCCGCGCACCGCGATGGTCCAGGTATTGTTGGCGGGCGCAGGGGTTAACCACACCAGATGATTTTTATCCGCATCGAGCTTTTTCACCTTCTCATAGCCCTGCTGCGCATTTTTCCAGGCAGCATCTTTCTCATCACTGAAGAAGAAGGCGCCGTTGCCGGTGTATTCCGGGTAGATATCCAGTTCACCTGCGGTGATGGCTCCGCGCACGACCTGCGTGGTGCCGAGCTGGATCTTGTTAACGGTTTTCACCCCATGTTTATCCAGCACCTGCAGGATGATATTCCCCAGCAGCGAACCTTCGGTATCAATCTTTGAACCGACCTTAACCGGATCGGCCGCATTTGCAGCGCCCACACTCATCGCTAATGCGATCATCCCCAATAAACCCTGCTTAATCATGCCGCTGTCCTCTGCTTATATTTCAGTCTGTGACTATCAAGCGTAGCCTGGCGAAACAGGATGGGGGCGGTCAAGCGCCCCAGTTCGAGCTTTTTCTGCTATTTAACGCACATTGCTTATAACCCATTCGCAGGACATATAACCAAATGGAATTTTTAATGCGTAGGTACAGGCTTATTCTCATAGTCCCACTCTTTACAATAAAATACATAACATCATGTCCGACTTAGCTTCTCCGGCGCACGTGGCGCTGGCAGGGAATACGCCGACTGGCGAAACCAAATGGATTCGCAGCGCGGCTGACGTATCGAATCTCGTGAACAACAGCAACGAGTCTCGCAGCAATGCGCGCATCGTGGTGGCCATCGCCCTCGGCGGTGTGTTCCTCGATGCCTACGACCTTGGCGCACTGGCCTTTGGTATCAAAGATGTCACGCGCGAATTTAACCTGACGCCGACCGGCACCGGGATGGTGGCCTCCGCGATTACCTTCGGCGCGATTGTGGGTGCGCTGATTGGCGGTTATCTCACCGATAAAATTGGCCGCTACCGCGTGTTTATGGCGGATATGTTCTTCTTTGTGGTTGCAGCGCTGGCCTGCGCCTTTGCCCCGAACGAATACGTGTTGGGCGGTGCACGCTTTGTGATGGGATTGGGCGTGGGCATCGATCTTCCTGTCGCCATGGCGTTTCTTGCCGAGTTTTCTAAACTGCGCGGGCAAGGGAATAAGGCCGCCAGCGTGGCAATGTGGTGTCCCACCTGGTATGCGGCAATCAGTATTTCCTATCTGCTGGTGCTGCTGCTGTATGCGGTGCTGCCGGAAAGTCACACCGACTGGTTGTGGCGACTGATCCTCGGCTTCGGCGCGGTACCTGCGCTGCTGATTATTGCCATTCGCAGCCGTTATATGAGTGAGTCTCCAGTGTGGGCGGCCAATCAGGGCAACCTGCACGGCGCCGCGCAGATCCTGCAGCGCTCCTACAACATCAATGCCCATGTCGCGGAAGATGCCGAACTGACGCAGGCCAAGCCGGTGCGCAAAGCCAGCTGGCGTAACTATGGCGCGCTGCTACAGGGGGTTTATCGTCGTCGTACTATTCTGGCGACCGTCACCTCCATCGCCTCTTCGTTCGCCTACAACGCGGTGGCCTTTGGCCTGCCGGTGATCATCTCCAGCTTCTTTGCGCAATCGATGCTGACCACTATTTTGGTGTCGCTGGCGTTGAATCTGCTGTTCGCTTTCGTGGGTGGCTTGCTGGCCGTGCGTCTGGTGCCGCGTCTCGGCGCGTGGAAGATGTCGGTGGCGGGTTACAGCTGTCAGTGCATTGCCCTTCTGGGGTTAGCGCTGATTGGTCGCCCGGAAGGCGGTGAACAAGCGGCACTGGCGATTGCGATGCTGGCGCTGTTCCTGTTTGGTCAGGGGTTCGGTCCGGGCTCACACACCATGACCTTTGCCTCGCTGAGCTACCCTGCTTCACTGCGCGGCGTGGGGGTTGGTTTTAACCAGACGCTGATGCGCGGCAGTTCAACCGTGTCGCTGTTCCTGTTCCCACTACTGGTGGCGGCATTCGGCACCGGCGTGTTCTGGGTGATTTTCCTCGCCCCGCTGATTGGCTTGCTGGCGCTGCTGGCGATCCGCTGGGAGCCCTCAGGCTACGATGTGGATGCGGAAGACTTCACTTGAGACAATAACGCCCCGTTAAGGGGCGTTTTTTATGCGGTCAGGCGGAAATCGCCAAACGTATGGGGAATGCGCGGGAAGGTGTGCAGGAACCAGGGCGTAAATTGTTCGGGTTGATCCAGCATCTCCTGCTGAATCTGCTCAATCGAGCGATAACACCAGGCATCCGCTTCTTCCGGATTCAGGTTGGGTTCAATATCACTGGTGGCGAAGAATACATGACCATACTCGTGCTCGGTCAGACCGTTGCTTAATGGCAGGTTGTAGCTCAGTTCGAACACTGGCGTCAGCGCTACTTGCATCCCCATCTCTTCACGCAAGCGACGTTCAGCGGCATCCCGGGTCGATTCCTGCGGATAAGGGTGGCCGCAGCAGGTGTTGCTCCACAAGCCGCCACAATGATATTTACCGTTTGCACGACGTTGCAGCAGCAGTTCATGGCGCGAATTGAACACGTAGACCGTCACCGCACGATGCAGCAATCCTTTCTCATGTACTTCCAGCTTTTCCATCTTGCCGGTGGGACGATCGAGGTGGTCGACGAGAATAACTTCAATGGCGGGCATGACAACTCCTTCAGATAATTCTCAGCTATTGTACACAACCTCAAAGACTGAAACTGAGGAAATCGCGCACATTCCGTGCGCTTAAGTAGAGAAATTTAAGCTTAGCAGTCATCAGACAAAGCGGTAACGACTCAGGATGTAGAATTCAAATCGGCCAACCATGGGCGCTATAAAGTCGTCATCGTTATCAGCCAGGATGCGGAGGCGTGCACAGTCCCGGGCCGCCTTGAGTCTGTCGTCGCCACGCTCTGACCGCTCAATTCCGCCTATGCGCACAGATAAGGCGGCCCCCTCTTAAAGGGCAGCCTGATTTGACTGAGTGATTACCTGACAGGCATTCGCGCTTAAAGCCGCCCCTTCAGTTTTAGCTCGGATTCGATTGTCGTATCTCGGGCAGTTGTATGCCGGCTTGCGCCCCACACTTCATCATATTCATAGCCAGTGAGATCTTTAATCACCACACGCGTTTCAGCATCGCAACCTCTTGCCGTGCCACCCAGTTTGCGGCGCGCCACCTCTTTGATTAGCAACTTATGGCTACGCTGCGTCAGTTTGAATTTAAAGGTCAGCCAGAAGCTCGCCGCCAGCAGTGCCGTGGTGACAAACACCATCAACCCGACAATCGCATGGATGGCGCTCTCCGGTTGCGCACCGTTGCCTTTCACAAAACCACTCTCCTGCAGCACGATGCCAATCATGAAAATGGCGATGGCCACCGAACTTTTACGCGTCAACACCATGACACCAGCAAATATCCCTTCACGCCGCTTACAGGTCACCATCTCATCAATATCGGGAATAAAGCTGTAGATGTTCCACGGAATGTAAAACAGCCCGGCGCGCACGATGCCCAAAAACAGAAAGACTGCGCTGAACAGCAGCGTGGGCACCTGCCATTGCCACAGATAAACCGCAAACAGGAACAGGAAGATAGCGACGATACTCAGGTAGGACATACGCAGCGCGTTGGAGGGCGTCATATTAAAGCGGCCAAGCAGCATCATGAAAATGAAAGTGCCGGGAATCGACATAAACATCATGTTACTTAGCAGCAGTGAAGCCAGTGAGGCATCCTGCTTCAGGCCGTAGATCACGAAATAGGTGAACACCGCCAGAAAGGCATCCATCGCGGTGAAGGAGCAGATATAAATCAGCAGATGCTGACGAAAGGCTTTGATTTTGAATGACGATGCCAAATCGACAAACAGATACTTTAGGTGGGCCTTCAGGCTCCCCTGGCGCGCCGAATGTTGCGCCACATCCTCTTCCGGCTGAATATCTTTGGCCTCCCAGGTGGTCAACCAGGTAATAAACACCGCCACGCAGTAAATCACCGAGAAGATGACGCCGGTCAGCGTATAGGTAATGGCGTTGTCTTTGCCGGTATAGGTCATGATGATGCCCGGCACTGAGACGGCAAGGAAACTGCCAAGCGCTGAGAACATCAGGCGCACGCCCGAAAGACGCGTGCGCTCGCTAAAGCGATTGGTCATCTCCGAGGACAAGGTTTCCCACGGCACCAGCACCATTGCCGACAGCAGTTCGATGGTGAGATAAGTGCCGAGATAGTACCAGTAGCCCATATCCGTCACCCACAGCGCGCCATACAGCAGCATTAAGGGAGAGGAGATCAGCAGGAAGAAACGGCGGCGGCCAAATTTTCGCCCCAGCCAGGTATTGCCGAAGTTGTCAGTAATGTAGCCCATGATCGGACTTAATATCGCATCGATGACGCGGGCGATGGCAAATATCGAGCCCGCTTCAAACACCGATAATCCGCAGTAGGTGGTATAGAAAAACAGCAACCAGGTGCCAATCACCGCAAAGGCACCGCCGCCAAAGAGATCCGTCAGGCCGTAGCCGATCGCGACGCCATAACCGACGCGACGTTCTGTAGGTTTAACCATCGATCCGATTCCTGTTCTGGTAGGGTATGTAATAGCGGCAAGGTGCTATGCCCTGCCGCCGTTGTTATCAACAGAATTGGAAATCAACTTATAGGGCCGGGATGCTATCCCGCATTGGCTAGCATCTGCGCTTTGACACAGAGTTCCGCCGCCTTAAAGGCATGGGCTTGCGTCATGGCGTGCTCTGAACGATGGAGGCAGTCGTTAATCAGCTGTCCAAAGAACGGGAAGCCCACTTCACCGGAAACGGCATAGCGGAACTCTCCTTCTTTGTTCACCAGATACACCACGTCCTGCTCACCGCGTGTGAGATCGGTGTATTTGCGGATCTCGATATAACCGTCCGTGCCGAGCAACGTCATGCGCCCATCACCCCAGGTGGATAAGCCATCCGGCGTAAACCAGTCGCAGCGGAAGTAGCCGGTGGCGCCGTTCTCACCCGCCAGCATCGCATCGCCAAAGTCTTCAAATTGCGGATGTTGAGGATGGCGGAAATTCCGCACCTGGCTTGCCACCACCGTGGCTTCGCTGTTGCCGGTGTAGTAGAGGAATTGCTCAATTTGATGGCTCCCGATGTCACACAAAATGCCGCCGAAATAGCGACGCTGATAGAACCAGTCGGGCCGTCCGGTGCCTTCACGATGTGGGCCAGTACCCAAAGTTTGCACCACCTGGCCGATAGCCCCTTTCTCTACCAGCTGTCCGGCAAACACCGCGCTCTCTACATGCAGACGTTCGCTGTAATACACCGCATATTTGCGCCCGGTTTTGGCGCACATTGCTTTGGCATCTTCCAGCTGTTCGAGGCTGGTAAGCGGGGCTTTATCCGTGAAGTAATCCTTGCCCGCCGCCATCACTTTCAGCCCCAGCGCACAGCGTTCCGAGGGAATCGCCGCACCTGCCACCAGTTGTACCTGCGTATCGGCCAGAATGGTCTCCAGCGAATCGGCGATCTGCACCTGCGGGAACTGCTGCACAAACTTATCGACTTTGGCGGCATCGGGATCGTATACCCACTTCAGCGTGGCTCCGGCCTCGGTCAGGCCATTGCACATGCCGTAAATGTGGCCGTGATCCAGTCCTGCCGCCGCAATGATAAATTCCCCCGGCTGCACCACCGGTTGTGGTTTGCCTTTCGGCGCGTAGTTCATGCCATCCTGTTTGTTCATGGTTGTTTCCTCACGCAAAGTTTTTACCCAATGGGATGTCATCAACATCGGCGAAGTTGTCTACCGAAGCCTGTTTTTCATAGAAGTGCGGCGCATAAGCGATCAGCCCGCCAGTGCGATAAAAAGCATCCTCTTTGGGGATCGGTAACGAGACGGTGCTTTTGGTGATGGCCGACTTGTAGATGGCGGTAATCAGTTCCAGCGAGCGTTTGCCCTGCTCACCATCAATCAGCGGTGCACGCTGCTGTTCGATCGCTGAGAAGAAGTCATCGACCTGTCCGGCGTGCAGTGTCCAGGTGAGCGGTGCGGTGCTGGCATGCAGGCGATCCAGCTCCTGCTCCAGCGCCAGATTGTTCTCTTTTTCCGGGAAGCCATTCTCTGCCGCCTGCATGGCGACCGCTTTCCACGGCGCTGAGAGACGTGCTTTCTCACCCTGCAGCACGATTTTCTGATCTTCACCGTGATGCACCACAGAAGCGGTCAACTGCGCCAGCGTGCCGTTGGGATAGCGGAAAATCGCGGCGCTGAGATCTTCCACTTCGGCATTGTCGTGCGCCACGTTGCCGATCATCGCCACCACTTCACTGGGCGCACCGAGCATCCATTGCATGGCATCGATGTGGTGGACCGCATGGTTAAGCGTGCAGCCGCCGCCCTCTTTTTCCCAGGTGCCGCGCCACCACAGGTCGTAGTACGAATGGCCACGCCACCAGAATGAATCGATTTGCGCGTGGCAAATTTTGCCCGCCAGGCCCGAATCCACTGCCGCTTTCAACTGCCAGAACGCGTCGGTGAAGCGGTTCTGCGCCACCACTGACAAAATTTTGCCACTGGCTTTTTGCGCAGCAATCATCGCATCGCACTCTTCCAGCGAGGCCGCCATAGGCTTTTCGCACAGCACATGCTTGCCCGCCTGCAGGGCCGCAATGGTGTTTTCCGCATGCACATAAGGCGGCGTACAGACGTCGACCACGTCGATATCTGCGCCCTCGGCCAGCATCTCGCGGTGATCCTGGTAAACCCGCACATCGTGCAGGCCGTAGCGCTGCAATTTCTCCCGCGCTTTTTCGGGATACACGTCCGCTACCGCGACAATTCTGCCGCGCTCAGGAAACTGCAGAAACGCCTGGATATGTGAATTGGCAATATTGCCCATGCCCACTATCGCAATTTTTAACATGGAGATTCTCCGCCGATAACCGCTGTTGAGGTGTCTGCGAGGAACATAAAAAAGCGCTGCGGGTCGGACAATCTGTTTTTGTGAGAATTCTCGCAGAGCGATACAGGAGTTTGTGAACCAAATGTAAAACCGTCTTAATATCAGTCCACTGCGTCTGCAAAAATTTGCAAAAATTGATTGGGATGGGGATCACACTATGGCTGGCAAGCTCAGAATGGACGAAATTTCAGCAATCACCGGCTACTCAGTGAGTACGGTTTCACGCGTGTTGAGCGGGAAATCCTACACCAGCGAAAAAGCGCGTGAGGCGATTGTCGACTGCGCGCGCAGGCTAGGTGTATTGCAGGAAATGGTGAGTGGTCGCCTGCTGATCAATGACATTGTGGTGTTTGCCCCAGGGCGCACTTTCACCCCACGCGGCGATCACTTTTACCATGAAGTGACACGCGGGATTGCTGAGGCCTGCGCGTCGCATGATGTGCATATCAGCTATTGCCCACTGGAGGAACAGCGCGCCGATGTGAAGCTGTTTCTGGAAAAAGCCGCAGCAAAAAACATCAGCGCCATCATCATTATCGGCACCGACGATCAAGCGATCTTCAGTCTGGCGGCGTCACTCGGTAAACCCTGTGTGCTGATTAACTCTCGTGATAAAGATATGCGGCTGGATGCGGTGTCACCCGATCATCGGGCGATTGGTTTCAGCGCTATGCAGCATCTGTTTGAGCAAGGGCACCGCCGGGTGTTGACCGTGACCTGCCTGCGACGTGAGACGCTGTTTTTGCGTCTGGAAGGGATCAAAGACGCCTACCGCCATTTTCATATGCCGTTTAATGCCCAGCAGGATTTGATCGTCATCGAAGCCTACTCCTCGCAGGACACCGAGATCGCACTGAATCACTGGCTGGATACGCACCCACGCGATCAGTGGCCAGATGTGATTCTGCCCGGCGGCAAAGGCATTATTACCGGCGTGCAGAATGCACTGCTGTCACGCGGCTTGCGCATTCCCGAAGATATTTCGCTGATGACGACAGATTTAGCCAGCCGGCTGGAAGGATCGCCGGAGATGCCCATCACCGGCTTTGCGGTGCCCTGTCGCGAGCTGGGTTATGAAGCGATCCAACTGATCCAGAACCGCCTCAATCGTCCGCAGTCGTCGATTTACAATCTGTTGTTGCAGGGGAAACTGGTGGATCGCGGCACGGTGGCGAATGCCACCCGCCATGCGGCACGAGAAGAGATCCGCAACGCGTTTCCGTGAGATGCCCTAAAGCAGAAACGCACGTCATCAGCGCATCGTGCCTGTGCACCCAAGCCCAACATCAAAACCTCTGCGCTGATGCTAAACCTTTTGAATTACCAATCCGTTCAAGCCTGAAGCACGGAGCCTTTTCTAACAAACCACACCTAAGCTCAGAAGCAGGCTGGTGCCGCTCAGGGGCAGGCAATCCGCAGCGCCGAACAGAGTGAGTCTGCCAGGAGAGACCGCATGGATGCGGCCGAAAGGCTGGGCTGGAACAGGGATGTTCCATCCCAGCCGGTCCGTAAGGCGGACGAATGACGTGAGGGTACCGCGTCAGCGGCGCGAAGACCGCCGGCCCCTGAGCGGCACCAGATTGCGTTATCACCTGTCGTTCAGCGGCCTGCCCTGAACCAGCCTTACAACTTAAAGCTCTGCACCACCAGCTCCAGCTGCACGCTCTGCTCTTCCATGGCGCGTGCGGCAGCCGACACCTGCTCGACCAGCGCGGCATTCTGCTGGGTGCTGCCATCCAGCTGCGTGATTGCCAGATTAACCTGCTCGATGCCCATGCTTTGCTCGCGACTGGCAGACATGATTTCACTCATCAGGGTGGTCACGCTGCTCACGCCCTGCATCAGCTCATCCATGGTTTGACCGGCTTGTTCCACCAGCTGGCTGCCGGTATCGATATTGGCCACCGACTCCTCAATCAGCTTCTTGATCTCACGCGCCGAGTTAGCGGAGCGCTGCGCCAGATTACGCACTTCTGACGCCACCACAGCAAATCCACGCCCCTGCTCACCCGCTCGGGCCGCTTCCACCGCCGCGTTAAGTGCGAGGATATTGGTCTGGAAGGCGATGCTGTCAATCACGCTGATGATATCCACCACTTTACGGGATGAGTGATTAATCGCACCCATGGTGGTGACCACCTGACGCACCACGTCCGTTCCGCGCGCCGCCACCTGCGAGGCACCGTCCGCCAATTGATTGGCGTGGGTAGCATTGTCGGCGTTCTGACGTACCGTGCCGGTCAGCTCTTCCATTGACGCGGCGGTTTCGACAATCGAACTCGCCTGCGATTCAGTACGCGCAGACAGATCGGCATTGCCGCTGGCAATTTCACGCGAGGCAGAGGTAATCGCCAGTGCGCTGTCGCCCACCTGACGCATCAGCCCCTGCAGATACTCAATAAACTGGTTAAAACTTTGCGCCACCGCGTTAAATTCCGGGCTGTTGCTGGCAGGCAGACGCTGAGTTAAATCCGCGCCGCCAGTCGACAGCGCTTCGATATTGCGGTTCAGCAGGCTAAGACGTTTCATCATGGCGCGCACGAAGCCGAGCAGCACCAGCAGCAGGATCACCGCCAGCGGGATCTGCACCAGGCCCAGGCGAGTCAGCATGCTGTGGGTTTGCGCATCCAGCAAACTGGACGGCACATCGCTGGCGAGATACCACGGGCTACCGGCGATCGCCTGCAGAAACAGCGTGTGCTCGCCATCTTCGCCTTTAAAGGTGGTTTGCGTAGGCTGATGACCTGCCTGGCTCAGCAGACCTTTCAGCGCGCCCGCCATCGGCAGCTGCGTATCCGCGAGATTTTCCAGCTTCGGTGCACCTTCCAGCAGTGCGGCGTTGCCCACCACTTTGCCATCCGCTTCAACGATCAATACACGTCCGTGAATGGCGTCGCCCATCTGTTTCGCCAGTTGGTTGAAGAAACCGAGCGTTACGTCGATGGTTGATACCCCCCACACCGTGCCATCACGATAAATCGCCATCGCACAGTTGGTACGCGGCTGCGGGCTGGCCGCATCCTGATAGGCTTTAGCCCAGGCACATTGCCCTTTGGCCGCGGCCATACCGTCTTTGTACCACGGCTGCTCCCAGTATTTGTCCGCTGCGTCGGAGTTCCAGTAAGTGTTGACCTGTAACTGGTTGCTGGCGTTACGGGCGAAGAACGAACTGTCTTTTTCCTTCGCCGGATCGCGGCGATTAGGCAGCGGCCAGATACCGCCGCCAAATACGTTGCTGTCCTGATACTGGTTCACCAGCGCAGGCAGCAAGTTGTCGATGGCCGCGCTATCCATCACGCCTGCGGCTTCGGTAATGGCACGTTGCTGCGCCTGCACGCGGTTCATCTGTTCGACAATACGTCCCGCCAGGCCATCCACCTCATAGCGCACTAATCGGCTTTCGTTTTGACTCAACTGCGGTGCCACAAACTGATTGATCACCACCACGGTAACCAGCATCAGTACCACGAAAAATGCGACCAACGTCGCGGTAAAACGAGATTGTGTAGTTTTTAACATCAGTGTGCCCTTACCCTGGTTGGCGAGTTGCCTGATCGAGGTTAACGGCGTGTTACAGAGGAACTTGAGGTGAGCAAGATCACAAAAATGCAAATAGTTGATTTAGGTGATCATTAGGAGGGTGACTAACGTCGCGCTTACTCATCAGAGTGCGGGCAACCGCCCGCAGAGAGGGCTATTGCGGCGGGTCCACCACTTCCTGACGTGGCCGAAATATATGGTCATTACCTTCTGCCTGCAAACGCTGCAGCAGCTGTTGTCCACCGCGGTCATCGGCCTGAGCAAACTGACGTTCCGCTTCGGTGATCGGTGTCGCCCACAGCAGATTCGGACGATCGCCATCGCGCTTGGGCAGTCGGAACTGGGCAACTTCCGGTGCTAAGCCATTGGCCAGCAGGAAACTCTCGAAGCCCACTGGTGCCACTTCCGATGCCAGCGTGTGCCCTTCGCCAATCCACGTCAGCCGCGCCCACGGCAAGTGCGCGAATTCTGCCAGCGCGCTGGCCATCTGCACCGCATTGGCTTCGGTCATCACTTCACCGTCTACTGCCATCGCCAGCTCAACACGGCGGTACTGCGGGGCCAGCTCATCAAACAGGTAATCCACCTGCGGCATGGGCCGAATCCCCATACCCAGCGTGAGAAAAACCCACACGCCATTGTGCCAGTGCTGAGAGATGGCCATTGGCGGCCAGCTCCCTTGATCGATAGCGTAATACTTTACCGACTCACCAAACTGCGCCTGGTAGCACTGCATCAGCTCATGCTGCACAACATCCCATAAATGGCCGTCATGCCAGTCACGCCAGAAGTGGCGCTGCTGCTCGGCGCGTGCATAGTAATCATTGGTGGAAGCGGATCCGAGCGGTGCGGTCAGGCGATTCTCTTTGATGCAGCCAGCAGAGAAACTCACCTGCTTATCCTGATACAGACTCCAGCCGGGGATCACCGCCAGCAGTTGGCCGTAATACCACAGGGCTGCACCGTCATCACTCGGTTCCCACAAAATCTGTAGACCGGCAGGGTCGAGCATCGGCTCGGCTTCTAAGGTGCGGCAATACTCTGCGCTGAGCAGAGGCGCAATGCCCTGCTCCATCGCTTCACGATCTTCACGCGCCGGTGCAGGCAACAGATTGCGCAGCCAGCAGCCGCGCACCGCATACTGACTGCGAAACAGATCGTTGGGCCAGATGTAAAAGTAGGCCGTGCGCGCATCCTGTTCGACGATGGCGGTCAGTGTGTTTTGCTGATTTGGCACCTCAGCAATCAGAGGTTGGTGTGTCATAACGCCTCGACAAAGCCTTGAGGGATCCATTTTCCCAGAGAATAGAGCAGGATCGGCACTCGCACCATGTGACACAAGGGTAAAACTCTCAAAGTGCAGTCAGGAAGCGTGAGAATGACTGATGAATGCCAGCACAACGCCCTGACAAACTTCAAATTAATTCGCGATTCATTTGCCGCCTCGCATGCTATTGTCTGCACATTCCTCCTTGCGGAGCTGCTCAGCATGGTGCTGCAAAACCTCGATTTGAACCTGCGCGATGTCGTGATTTTCGCGATTTTAGTGTGGCTGTTTCTTCGCTATACATGGGTGATGTCAGCGCTCACGTTTATGCTCGGTGGTGCGGTGCTATTGGTGTTGTTACCCATCGACATTTACTACAGCTTGCTGCCATTAGCGCTGCTGGGAGTGGGATTAGGGATGCTGCTTCATCATTATCAGCAGCGCCAGCTCACCCTTAAACGTGAAGCCCGCACACCGCGCACCTACACCAAAAAGCAGGACGAGCTGCATTTGTAACGTTAGCGTCCCATACGTTGCATGGCGCGGGAATAAGCCCCGCGCTGAATCGACCAGCGCAGCAAACCGGCAATCACCGCGATCTCTTTATCCACGCGCCACTGTGTCAACGGGCTAATCGGCTGCTGAATTTGCTGTTGCGCCCAGTCCGGTAACAACCCCATCCCGGCTTTTAGCATCACCCGCATCGCCGGTTTCGCCTGCCAGCTTGGGGCCGGTGCATTAATTAATAGCTGCATCACTTCCAGCGTGCGTTCATCGCAAATCAGTTCCGGGCGCATCGCCTGCAGATAAGCGTCCACCGCCTGCACCGTTTTCGGCACCTTTTCCGCCCCTAAGGCTTCGGCGATGAGCGCCGCTTCATCGTAATAGCGATCCTGCTCGGCCAGTGAGAGCTGCGGATTTTTGTAGCGCAGATGCGCGGCGAGGAAGCGGCTGGTTTCGGCGACGTGTACCCAGGTGAGCAGATGCGGATCGCTGGCAGCATAGGGTTGCCCGGCGTTATCAATACCGGTGACGCGCAGATGGATGCGTTTAACGCGCTCGATCAGGATATTGGCGTCCACCGTGTTACCAAAAGTGGTGACGGCGATAAACTGGCTGGTGCGCCGCAGACGGCCCAGCATGTCCTGACGAAAGTTAGAGTGATCCCACACCCCCGCCAGCGCGGCCGGATGCAGCATTTGCAACATCAAGGCGCTGATGCCACCACATAACATCGAAGGAAAGTCGCCGTGCACGCGCCAGATCACATGGTCAGGACCAAACAAACCCGGATCGCCCAGCGGCTGCGAAATATCGAATTCGTTGAGTGCGAGGCCGTTAAGACGAAAGACTTGCTGCTGGATACGATTGCGGAGGTTCATGACGTTTGTCGGTTATGCCCGTTGGCAGAATAAGCTCGGGCCTATCATATACTGCCAGGGGTAACGGTGCGATTCATCCTGCGACAAACCGCACCGTTCCACAAAGTGGCGACAACTAACGCTTACAGATAATCAAACTGCCCGTCTTGGGTGCGTACCGAATCGAGGCCAATCATCACGTTGAATTTGCCCGGCTCGGCGACATGCTGCATTTTTTGATTCCAGAATTTCAGTGCATCCACATCAATCTTAAAGCTTACGGTCTGTGACTCGCCCGCTTTCAGCATGATGCGTTTGAAGCCACGAAGCTCCTGCACTGGGCGGCTGATGCTGGCCACCGGATCGTTGAGATACATCTGTACCACCGTGGCACCATCACGTTTGCCGGTGTTGGTGACGGTAACGCTCGCGTCAACTGTGCCGGTGCGCGGCATGGTTTTCGCAGACATCTTCACTGGTGACACCGTAAAGGTGGTGTAGCTCAGGCCGTAACCAAACGGATAGAGTGGACCGTTCACCGCATCGTAGTAGTGCGAGGTGTACTTGTTCGGCTTGGCGAAGTTATACGGACGCCCGGTTGGCAAGTGATTGTAGTAAATCGGCAGCTGTCCTACGGAACGCGGGAAGGACATCGGCAGCTTGCCCGATGGGTTGTAGTCGCCAAACAACACGTCCGCAATCGCATTCCCCCCTTCGGTGCCGCTGAACCAGGTTTCGAGCATCGCATCAGCCATATGATCTTCGTTGACGACTGTCAGCGGACGACCGTTCATCAACACAATCACCAACGGCTTACCGGTCGCTTTCAGCGCCGCCAGCAGTTTTTGCTGGCTTGGCGGAATCACCAGGTCACTGCGACTGGAGGCCTCATGCGCCATCCCCTGCGCTTCACCCACAGCGGCGACCACGACATCCGCTTTCTTCGCCTGGGCAACGGCTTCATCAATCAATTCCTGCGGCGAGCGTTTATCCACGCTAACCGCCTGTTCGTAAAGGTTGAGGAAGTCCTGAATACCTTTGTTATCGGTGATGTTGGCCCCTTTGGCATACAGCACGGTGCCTTTGCCCGCCATCGCATTGCGTACACCCTGCAGCAGCGGAATCGACTGTCTCGCCACGCCCGCGGCTGACCAGCTGCCCATAATGTCACGCTGGCTGTCAGCCAATGGCCCCACCAGCGCCACGGTGGCGTCTTTTTTCAGCGGTAAGGTTTCATGCCAGTTTTTCAGCAGCACGATGCTCTTACGCGCCACTTCACGTGCTTCTGCACGATGCAGACGGCTCTCGGCATTGGTGTCCTGCGGATCGCTGCCTTTCGGCCCTAAATGGCTGTAGGGATCGTTAAACAAGCCCATATCATATTTGACGTTCAGCACGTGACGCGCGGCATCGTCGATCTCCGCCATGGTAACGGCGCCACTCTTTACCAGCCCAGGCAAGTATTTGCTGTAGTACTCATCGCTCATACTCATATCGATGCCGGACTTCAGCGCAATACGCACCGCATCCTGCGGATCGCTAGCCACGCCGTGCTTCAGCAACTCTTTGATCGCGCCATGATCGCTGATAGTGATGCCTTTAAATTTCCACTCACCGCGCAGCAGGTCTTTCAGCAACCGGCCATCCGCCGTCGCTGGCGTGCCGTTGAGGGAGTTGAGCGCTACCATCACGCCGCCACTCCCCGCATCCAGCGAAGCTTTGTACGGTGGCAGATAATCCTGGAACAGGCGCTGTGGGCTCATATCCACAGTGTTGTAATCACGTCCGCCCTCCACTGCGCCATAGGCAGCGAAGTGCTTCACGCTGGTCATGATCGAATAACGGTCGGCGGCGCTTTTGCCCTGCATGGATTTCACCATCGCGCTGCCCATTTGCGAGGACAGGAAAGTGTCTTCTCCGAAGCCTTCAGACACGCGTCCCCAGCGCGGCTCGCGCGTGACATCCACCATCGGCGCCCAGGTCATATTGAGACCATCGTCGGCGGCTTCATAAGCGGAGATGCGGCCGACTTCACCGATCGCATCCAGATCCCAGCTGGCCGCGAGGCCGAGCGGTATCGGGAAAATAGTACGCTGACCGTGCACTACGTCGTAAGCGAAGAACAATGGAATTTTCAGGCGGCTGAGTTGCATCACCTGATCCTGCATCGCGCGAATATCCGGACGCGTGACGGTATTGAAGATTGCGCCAACCTGACCGTGCTGGATCATGTCGCGCACTGCCTCCTTCGGCGTGTCTGGCCCCACGCTGATCAAGCGCATCTGCCCGATTTTTTCATCAAGGGTCATTTTGCCGAGCAGCTGGTTAACAAAGGCGTCACGCGCCTGTTCAGTCATCGGATGGGGGCCAAACAGGTCATCTGCGAAGGCAGGCTGCATGGCAAGGGAAACAGCGAGGCTAACAGAGCAAATCCATTTCATCAGGTCGGGTTCTCTTAAGTGACTGCGCAATATCGAAATAACCGGGCCAGTGTGCCACAAGTTCAGGATAGCAGGTAGCCACCGATGTCACACCGCGACCATGCCGTTGACGCGTGCTAAAGTAGATGCGCAACGTTAACGACATGGACAGGTTCATGAATAACAACACCTCACACCCTATACTGCTGGCTGAACTGCGCCGCCTCGTCGGCCCTTCACACCTGTTAACTGAGGCGGAACAAACCGCACGCTATCGTAAGGGTTTCCGCTCCGGTGAAGGCGATGCGCTGGCGGTGGTGTTCCCCGGCTCCTTGCTGGAACTGTGGCGGATATTGCAGGCGCTGGTGCAGGCCGATGCGGTGATTTTGATGCAGGCCGCCAACACCGGCCTGACCGAAGGCTCCACGCCTAACGGCAATGATTATGATCGCCCGGTGGTGATCATCAGTACTTTGCGCCTCGATAAATTGCAGCTGATTGATGGCGGCAATCAGATTCTGGCCTTCCCTGGCAGCACCCTTTATCAGCTGGAAAAAGCCCTTAAGCCGCTGGGACGTGAACCACACTCGGTGATCGGCTCCTCTTGTATCGGCGCATCAGTGATGGGCGGGATTTGTAATAACTCCGGCGGTTCACTGATCAAACGCGGCCCGGCCTACAGCGAAATGGCGCTTTATGCGCAGATTGATGCCGACGGCAAACTGAAGCTGGTCAATCATCTCGGCATGGATCTCGGCCACTCGCCGGAAGAGATGCTCGGTCGACTGGATGACGATCGCTGGCAGCAAAGTGACGTGCGCTGGGATGAACGTCATGCTTCAGATCATGAATATGCAGAACGCGTGCGCGATATCCATGCGGATACACCCGCTCGCTTCAACGCGGATGAGCGCCGCCTGTTCGAGGCTTCGGGTTGCGCGGGCAAACTGGCGGTATTCGCCGTGCGTCTTGATACCTTCCCCAGCGAACCGAAGCAGCAGGTGTTTTATATCGGTACTAACGATCCAGCGGTATTGGGCGATCTGCGCCGCCATATCCTGGCCGAGTTTAAAAACTTACCGGTAGCGGGCGAATACATGCACCGCGACATTTTCGATATCGCCGAAGTGTACGGCAAAGACACTTTTGTGATGATCGATAAGCTCGGCACCGACAAAATGCCACTGTTCTTCACGCTGAAAGGTCGGGTGGATGCCTGGCTGGGTAAGCTGAGTTTTGTGAAACCGCACTTCACCGATCGCGTATTGCAGCGCATCAGCGGTTGGTTGCCTGCCCATCTGCCGAAACGTATGAAGCAGTATCGCGATAAGTTTGAGCATCACCTGATGCTGAAAATGTCCGGTGAAGGCGTAGCGGAAGCGCAGGAGTATTTGCACGAATACTTCCGCGAAGGCGGTGGCGAGTTCTTTGCCTGTGACGGCAAGGAAGGCGCACATGCTTTCCTGCATCGCTTCGCCGCTGCCGGTGCCGCAGTGCGCTACCACGCGGTGCATGCGGATGAAGTGGAAGATATTCTGGCGCTGGATATCGCGCTGCGTCGTAACGATCAGGATTGGTTTGAGCGCTTACCGGCGGAGTTTGATAACGATCTTAGTCATCGCCTTTATTACGGCCACTTCTTCTGTCATGTCTTCCACCAGGATTACATCGTGAAGAAAGGCGTGGATGCGCATGCGTTGAAGGAGAAGATGCTGGCGATCCTCAGCGAACGCGGTGCCGAGTATCCGGCTGAGCATAACGTCGGGCATCTGTATCAGGCAAAACCGCAGTTGCAGGCGTTTTATCGTCAGCTGGATCCGACCAATACCTTTAATCCGGGGATTGGCAAAACCAGCAAACAGAAAGGTTGGGCGGTTAAGGCTTGATAAATTAATGGGCGGCCCGAGAGCCGCCCACTGGATTATGGCAGTTGCTCGCCCTCTTCCTGCGTGGCCGCTGGCACGGCTCGACGTTCAATGATCATCGTCTGCGGTGTGGACAGCACAATGCCCTCTTTGCGCAGGCGCGTCAGAATATCGAACAGCAGGTCACTCTTAGCGCTGGAGATCTGACGCTGGCCCGCCACGTTGCCGGTGACGCTCAACACGATGCCCGCAGAGGTCAAATCCTTGAATGAGACGGATGGCTCAGGCGTTTCCAGAATGCGCTCGTTCTCCTGGTAAACCTCCAGCAGAATCTCACGCACGCGCACCGGATCAATATCCAGCGGGAAGGTCAACATAATGGTCACAACACCCTGTGCATTGCCCATAGTGGCGTTACGCACGTTCTGTGAGATGAACTGTGAGTTCGGCACAATCACCGTGGATTTATCACTCAGCTGAATCTCGGTGGCACGCACATTGATACGGCGAATATCCCCTTCAATGCCGCTAATACTCACCAGATCGCCCACTTTTACCGGGCGCTCGGTTAACAGAATCAAACCGGAGATAAAGTTCTTCACGATCTCTTGTAAGCCGAAACCGATACCGACCGACAAGGCACTGACGATCCACGCCAGTTTGTTCCACTGCAGGCCCATGATCGACAGCGTCAGCAGAATGATCAGCACATAGCCGATATTGCTGAACAGCGTCACCAGCGACACGCGCATGCCCACGTCCATGGTGGTTTTGGGCAGGAAATCTTTATCCAGCCAGCGACGCACCGAACGTAGCACGTAGATGCCCACCACCAGACACAGAATGGCATTCACCATATGCGCCGGCACGATGTTCAACGACTCCAGCCCTTTGCCGCCCCAGAACTCAATCACTTTCTGAATCAGCTCGATCGGCGTTGAAGAGGCGAAGGTGCCGTTTAGCAGCGCCAGCACCACAATACCGATCAGTGCGGTTTTACCAACTGCGCCCAGCAGCGTAGCCGCCTGCTGCAGATAACGCTCATCAATGTTTAATGAGGTCTGCAGACGTTTGCCGGTGGCATTGTTGGTGGAGAATAGGCTTTCACAGCCGTCATTGATCAAATGGCTGAGGAAGTAGAACGAGCCAAACAGAATGCCGCACCAAATCACCTCATAACCGAGGAAGCGGGCCAGCGTGACATAACCGATGATCAGTGAAATCAATATCGCGAGCGCGGTGAGCGTCAGCGCCAGCTGAACCAGTCCAACAATGGTCGGGCGCGCTTCTGGCGCATTGCCCTCTTGCACCATACGGCGGCGTACGCGGTTGGTACGCATGCTTATCGCCATACCGGTGGTGCCAATCAGCAGCGCCGTCAGACCGTTCGCGAAAATAGTGGTGTTCAGGCTGGTGCCAACGCTGTAGTTAAAGGCTTCCGCTGTCTGGAAAATAAACACCAATCCAGCCGTAATCGGCGGGAACGGCTTCAGCGCCTGTGCGACTTCATTGGAGATGCCGGGCAATCGCCAGCTCGGACGACGCGTGGACAGGAAGGCTCGCCCTAATCCGGCGATCAAACCGCAATAGACACTGAGTTGTACCAGACGCTCAACAAAATCCTGCACGTCAGTCGAGACTTCATCACGGCGGGTAAACGCCAGCGCGATAAAGTTGAAGGTCAGCACCACGGCCGCCAGGGTGGTCAAGGCAATTGCCGCGGCCAGGAAGCTGCGACGCAAGCGCCCCTCTGGCAGTTTATTGATGCTCACCCAGGCCAAAAACTCTTCGCAGTAGCGACGGCCCAGGGTCATCACCAGCATTGCCGCAATCAACCAACCCATGGTGCCGAAACGCCAACCGGGTTCCCAGGAGAGCGCAGCGGTGTTCTGCAGTTCAGCGATAAAGTCGCTGATCTTCTCACCGTCCAGATCCTGACGGCTGACCATTGGCGCCCAAAAACGCGGCCCCAAAATGCTGCCTGAGTTGAGCGCCAGCTGGCTTTTCAACTGATCACGGCGCAGGTTGACGATCTGTGAGGAGAGCACCAGCGCGCCATTTTTAATGCCGTCGGCCTGCTTGATTTGGTCATCCAGCTTGCTTTTCTGGCTCTCCAGCGAAGCGCGTTTACGCGTCACTTCCGGCGTCTCTTTCACACCGCTGTCCGGCTTCGGTGCCGGACCGAGCACCGCTAACTGTGCATCCAGCTGCTGCCCCTGCTGGATCAGCGACTGGCTGAGGGTTTCTGCATTACCCGAAAGCTCCAGCGCCATCTCATTGAGCTGGTTGAGCTGGCTCTCATTGGTATCGCTTGACACCTGGCCTTTAATCTTGTCGAGGATTTTCTGCATTTTCGGCAGCTCAACCGCAGGATTGACCTTGGGTGCGGCGTCCTCTTGCTGAGCTGCGGCGGCAGTATTGTCATCCGCGTAGCTCAGTGCCGGGCTTAACAGCACCAGCAGCAGTATAAATGGGGTAAATAGCGAACGAAGCTTGTACATATGAGTAAGATTCCAGCGCAATGACAGCCGATAAATGCCAGTTAACTTTAGATGGCGGCCAGTGTAGAGCGTAGCCGAAGCGGAAACTATAGGAATGAAGCGCGAAAACATTGGTGCTGACGATTAGGGATTTTTTTGGTCATTCGGGAGGACTTATCCCGCCAATCGGAAGCACTCACAGACGCACAATCCATTGTGCATCTGTGAAGGGAAACAGACGTCGTGATTACTCGTTGCTGGCCGTTTGCGACGATTTCTGCTTCTTGTAGGCCAGCGCCGCTGCCGGAACCGGCGCCGCTTTGCCGGTTTCCAGCCAGTCGCGCAGACGGTTGGCATCGGCAAAGTGGGTGTACTTGCCAAACGCATCCAGCACCACCAGCGCCACCGGACGGTTATTGATCACCGTGCGCATCACCAGGCAGTGGCCGGCTTCATCGGTATAACCGGTTTTAGTCAATGCGATACGCCAGTCGTTTTTGTACACCAGGTGATTGGTATTACGGAACGGCAGCGCATAGTTCGGATGCTTAAACACCGCCGTATCTTCTTTGGTGGTGCTCAGTTCACCAATCAACGGATATTGACGCGTGGCTTTTGCCAGCTTGATCAAGTCTTCCGCATTGGAGACGTTGTGAATCGACAAACCTGTCGGTTCAACATAGTGGGTATGCGTCATGCCCAGCGCACGCGCTTTGGCATTCATCGCGCGGATAAAGGCGTCATAGCCACCTGGATAGTGATGCGCCAGGCTGGCGGCAGCACGGTTTTCCGATGACATCAGCGCCAGCAGCAGCATATTGCGGCGGCTGATTTCACTGTTCAATTTGACGCGCGAGAACACACCGCGCATCTCTGGCGTGTGGCTGATATCCACCGACAGCATCTCGTCCATCGGCAGTTTCGCATCCAGCACCACCATTGCAGTCATCAGCTTGGTGAGTGACGCGATAGGCCGCACACGATCCGGATGGCTGGAGAACAGCACTTTATTGGTTTCAAGATCGACAATCATGGCACTGCCGGAGGCGATTTGCGGTTGGGCAATCGGCGCCAGATTAGACAGCGCAGCAGGCGCGGCCAGTGCCGGAGTGACAGCTGCCGGTGCGGCGACAAACAGCGCCAGCGACAGCAAGGAAATACGCATTTTTACAGACATCGTGTCAAAAAAATCCGGTAAGGAGTTTTGCGCCGTGTTTAAGACACAGGCCGCGCGCATCAAACCAGACGGGATGCGGGCTGGCAGCAGCATAATACGCGCTTATCTGCGAAATTTCTTAGGTAGATTGTTTCTGAGCGTTAAAAAACGGGAGACCTAATGGCCTCCCGTTCACGGTATCATTGCAGGTTAGAACAATCGTGGTCCGTAACCCCACAACACCACGGTCAGTGCCAGCAGCACTTCAAACACCAGCACACCAATCGCCAGTGTCGATCCTGAGAAGCGCATGCTCTCTTCACGATCAATATTGAGGAACACCGGAATGCCGACGTACAGCAGATAACCGGTATAGAGTAACGCCACTGCGCCGATCAACACGCACAGCCACACCAGCGGATAAAGTGCCACCAGCCCACTAATAAATAACGGGGTAGCGACATAGCCAGCAAACACGGTACAGCGCTGAATGCTGGGACGCTGCGGATAATCGCGCGCCATCCAATGAATGACGCGGCCCATCACCGCCACGCCGCCTAAGATAATCAGATAGAAAAGAATGCCGAGACCGATACCGGTCAGCAGGTTGAGTTGCACGAACTGCCCTTCGCCCAGATTCCAGCCCAGTTGTGTGGTACCGATAAAGGCACAGATCACCGGGATCGCTGCCATCATCAAAACATGGTGGGTGTAGTGGTGCGAAACGCTCTCGTTTTCTTGCTTGATATCGCGCATTTCCTGGTTAGGATGCGCCAGAAGACCCCAGACATGATTCATAAAATCACTCCTCTGATGCGACGGGCTGCCACTTCAGCGATCAGGCTGTCTCACTCAGGCAGCTTCCCTTCAAGTATAATCGGCGCGGCTGTTTTTGCGGACAGCGGCACAAAAAAAGCCGCTGGCGTATAAACTGTTACCTGAATCACTCGCGACAGGGAGGAAAATTTGCATCTCGATATCAATGGATTAATTACGCAGTACGGCTATCTGGCGTTGCTGATTGGCTGTATCGCGGAAGGGGAAACTTTTACCCTGCTGGGCGGCGTGGCGGCGCATGAAGGCCTGCTGCACTTCACCGGCGTGGTGCTGGCCGCGATGGTGGGAGGAATTATCGGCGATCAGCTGCTGTTCTGGCTGGGCCGTCGCTACGGTACGCGCATTCTGCGCCGTTTCCGTAAACATGAAGATACCATTCGTAAAGCCAATCGCCTGATTCAGAAGCGCCCGAGTCTGTTTGTGATTGGCGTGCGCTTTATGTATGGCTTCCGCATTATTGGCCCGATCATCATCGGTACCAGCCGGTTAAAACCGCTGCGCTTCTTTGTGCTCAACGTGATAGGCGCCGCGCTCTGGTCGCTGATCTTTGTCACCCTGGGTTACTTCGCCGGGGAGATCATTACTCCGTGGCTGCATAAACTCGACCAGCATCTTAAACATTTGCTGTGGCTGGTGGCGGCGATTGTGTTCGGCATCGCGCTGCGTTACGTGATTCGCCGCTGGAACCGCCGCCGGGCGGATTAGTGGTGATAACCTTTAAACTGCGGGTTGGCCAGCATAAAGCCACCGTCAACAATAAACGATTGTCCGGTGGTATAGGTCGCCCATTCCGAACACAACCACGCGACTAAACTTGCCACTTCACGCGTATTGCCGGGCCGTCCAATCGGAATTTCCGGCATACGTGTGCTGTGCGCCTGATCGTCAGTCAGATGGTTCATTGCAGTGGCAATCGCGCCCGGTGCAACCGCATTCACCAGAATGTGATGGGGCAACAAACTCAACGCCATCGATTTGGTCAGACCGCCGAGCGCATGTTTCGCCGCGGTGTAAGCGGTGGCATCCGGCAACGGAGTGTGTTCATGCACTGAAGTGATGTTAATGATGCGCCCGCCATCGCCCTGATCGACCATATGGCGGGCGGCGATCTGTCCGCAGATAAATGAACCATCCACATCGACGCTGAACGTTTTCCGCCAATCTTCAAAGGTGACGTCGAGAAAATCGGCTTTCATCATCACGCCCGCATTGTTGACCAATACGTCAATGCGACCCAGTGAATTGATGAGCTGCGCCAGTTGCTTGCCCCCTTCTTGCGGGTCGGAAAGATCCAGCTGCCGCACCTGTGCGGTTTGCCCTTTGCTTTCGACCAGTCGCGCTGTTTCCTGCGCCCCCGCTTCATCTGAGCGCCAGGTGATCCCTAACGTGTAGCCCGCTTCAGCCAGCATGACGGCACAGCTGCGGCCAATGCCGGAATCGGATGCGGTAACCACGGCCACTTTCTGTTTCCCCAGTGCCATAACATTCTCCTGCGTGATGGGTGTCCTCACAGTATAGAAGTTATCGTTCTGTGCCTCGGATCAGCCGAAAAAACCCTTTCGTCTATAGTTAACAATCAGATGCAGTCAAGGAGGCAGGATGAGCAAAATTAAACGCAGAATTGATGATCACGGCGTGATTGGGGATTTACGGACCTGTGCATTGATCGCCAATGAGGGCACCATTGATTATCTCTGCTGGCCCGAGTTAGACAGCCCATCCGTGTTTGCTGCGTTGCTGGATGGCGATGATGCCGGTCTGTTCTCACTGGCACCCGACTGGAAAAATGCGCGCCAGCAGCAGCTCTATCTGCCGGACACCAATATTTTACAGACGCGCTGGTTGGGCGATGCGGGCGTGGCGGAGATCACCGATTACATGCCGATCTGCGACCAGCCCAATAAAGTGCCGCGATTGGTACGTCGGGTCAAAATGGTGCGCGGCTCGGCCACCTTCAATTTGCTGTGCGCCCCGCGCCATGATTATGCCCGTGCTGAAACCCATACCGAACTGCGCCCCGGTGGCGTGGCCTTTCTTGCTGAAGGCCAGCCCGCGTTACGGCTGAGTGGTACGGTGGTGATGACGCGTGAAAACCACAGTGCAGTTGCCGAATTTACCCTCAAAGCCGGGGAATCTGCTGAGTTTGTATTTGGCAGTGATGACGATCCCTTCGTGGCGGAGATTGCCACTGAACAGTGCTTCAGCGACACACTGGCCTACTGGCGGCGCTGGAGCAGCCACAGTACGTATCGCGGACGCTGGCAGGAGATGGTGACGCGATCCGCACTGGCACTCAAACTACTTACCTCGAAACAGCACGGTTCGATTGCGGCTGCAGCGACCTTTGGTTTGCCGGAAGAGTTAGGCGGCGAGCGCAACTGGGATTATCGCGCCTCGTGGATTCGGGATGCCTCCTTCAGCATGTATGCGCTGATGCGGCTGGGTTATGTGGAAGAAGCGCGAGACTTTACCCATTGGGTGGGGCGTTGCGTCGAGCACAGCCATGACGACACGCCGCACCTGCAGGTGATGTATCGCCTGGACAGCGGCACCGAACTGCATGAAACCGAGTTGCTCAATCTTTCCGGCTATGCCAACTCGCGCCCGGTACGCATCGGCAATGATGCGTGGCAGCAGACCCAGCTGGATATTTACGGCGAACTGATGGATGCCATTTACCTTGCCAATAAATACGGTGAAGCCATTTCACAACGTGGCTGGCGGCATGTGTCCGACATGATTGATTATGTCTGCGGCAACTGGAACCAGCCCGATGCCGGTATCTGGGAGATGCGCGGTGAGCCGGAGCACTTTCTGCATTCGCGCCTGATGTGCTGGGTGGCGTTGGATCGCGCCCTGCGTCCCGGTCTGAAGCGTTCGTTGCCAATGCCGTATGAGCGCTGGGATTGTGTGCGCAGTGAAATTCGCGACGACATCTGGCAAAACTTCTGGAACCCGGAACTGGGCCATTTCACCGCCACACGCGGCGGCAAGTTCCTGGACGCATCCATGCTGTTGATGCCGCTGGTGCGCTTTGTCAGCTCCACCGATCCTGACTGGATCGCCACCCTTGACGCGATTAAAACCCACCTGGTGAGCGACGGTTTAGTGCGCCGCTATAACATTAGCGAAACGCCTGCCGATGCCTTAACCGGGGGTGAAGGTTCCTTTGCCGCCTGTTCCTTCTGGTATGTGGAGTGTCTGGCGCGGGCCGGGCGCGTGCATGAGGCGCATTTTGAGTTTGAAAAGCTGCTGAGCTATGCCAATCCCCTGGGATTGTACGCCGAGGAATTTACTACGCATGGCGAAGCGCTGGGGAATATGCCGCAGGCGCTGTCGCATTTGGCGTTAATCAGTGCCGCTTTTTTCCTCAATCGTAAATTGAGTAATGAAGTGACGCTGTGGCAGCCTTAAGAGAATTCACATTTTGGGCGGTACGGCAACGAGATGGGTCGGGAAATGCCCACTAATTAAGTAAAGTATCATCAGCCATTGAAAATCCTGATTCCCATCACTGCGCCTATGCACATATAATGCGCACCGGGTCATTGAGACCAAGATGGATTCGACACACTGACAAGCCTGAAACACGGCTATAACGACTTGAAAAACATGAAAAAGAGCATTCGCGCGTTCGCTTCACTTGCTTTAGTACTGGCGGCGTTCAGCCAGTCGGCATTCGCAGTAGTGTATCCGCTGCCAGCGGCTAACAGCCGTTTGATCGGCGAAAACCTTGAAATCACCGTGCCTGATGACAGCCGACTTCCGCTGGAAGCCTTCGCTGCTCAGTACCAGATGGGCCTCAGCAACATGCTGGAAGCCAATCCGGGCGTTGATGTTTATCTGCCAAAAGCGGGCACCAAAATGGTGATCCCTCAGCAGTTGATCCTGCCTGACGCCCCGCGTGAAGGCATCGTGATCAACAGCGCGGAAATGCGTCTGTACTACTACCCGAAAGGCACCAAGACCGTGGTTGTGCTGCCAATCGGTATCGGCGAACTGGGCAAAGACACGCCAGTGAACTGGACTACGACGGTTCAGCGTAAAAAAGCCGGTCCAACCTGGACGCCGACCAAAGCGATGCACGCAGAATACGCATCACGTGGCGAAAGCATTCCAGCGGTATTCCCGGCAGGTCCGGATAACCCGATGGGCCTGTATGCGCTGTATATCGGCCGCCTGTACGCAGTTCACGGTACTAACGCCAACTTCGGTATCGGTTTACGCGTGAGCCACGGCTGTGTGCGTCTGCGTGCTGACGACATCAAATGGCTGTTCGACAACGTGCCGGTTGGTACTCGCGTACAGTTTATCGATCAGCCGGTGAAAGCCACCGTTGAGCCAGATGGTTCTCGCTATGTAGAAGTGCACAACCCACTCTCTACTACCGAAGAGCAGTTCAACTCACGTGAAGTGGTGCCGATTACACTGACCGCTGCTGTGACCAAAGTGATTGCCGATGGCAGCACTAACCAGGATGCAGTGAACAACGCTATCCAGGCGCGTAACGGTATGCCAGTTAAGATCAATGGCCCGCAGGGTGAAGTGATGCCTGCGCCGGTGCCGGTACAGGAATCTTCTGACGCTACGCCGAAAGAAGAGCCGATGACTCCGCAAGGTGCCAGCGGCGTTGCACCGCAGAGTGATGTGGCTCCGGCTGCTCAGCCTGCTCCAGCGACCGGCAACAGCCTGTAATCGCTGACTCGCCATGCAGTAAAAAACCAGTCCATTGCGGCTGGTTTTTTTATGGGCGCAAAAACGTATTACCCGACTCGACTGGCCACAAGATTGTGACTTATGTGGTCGTTCTGATCTGTTACCTGTGTGCCCGGTAGTCCCTTGATGCGCGCCTGGATGCCTGGGCATCATTCCCGCCGCCGTCTCAGCGCCAGCCAGCCCGCCACCAGGGTAAACACCAGCACCACAATCACCAACAGTAAGAAACCGTGCGGATTATTTGCCAGCGGAATCCCGCCCACGTTCATACCGAAAAAGCCGGCAATGATGTTAATCGGCAGCGCCAGCACGGTGATCACCGTCAGTAAAAACAGCGTGCGGTTACTCTGCTCCATCAAACTGGCGGCAATCTCTTCCTGCAACAAGCGAATGCGTTCCATCAGTCCCGCCAGGTCATTCAATGCCACGCTGAACTCTTCCGTAAAGATGCGCAATTCACTGAGCGGTTCGCGCTTAAGCCACTTTGGTGGCCGATTTAACAAACGAAATAGCGCGGCGGGTTCCGGTGCCAGCAAACGCTGCACACGCAGTAGCATACGGCGCAAATGGCCCAACTCACTGCGGTTGGTTTTAATCGCTGCACTGAGCAAACGCTCTTCAATGGCATCCACCGCCTGACTGGAGCGACGCACCACTTGCTCCAATTGCGCTTCCTGCTCACCCAGCAACCACAACAGCATCGCATCCGGCTCGGCGAACGGGAGACGATCAATTTGCTGATGCATGCGTTCAATCATTCCCACCGGGCGATAACGCGCGGTGACAATGGTGTGCGCACAGCACCAAATCCACAACGTCGCGTTCTGTGTGCTGCGCTCTTCTTTGCTGAACGTCACATCATTGAGCACCGCCAGCAGCGCATCGTTTTGATGGGCCAAACGTGTGCGCGGTGAAGCAGAATGGATCTCGTCGAAAAAATCATCATCTACACTAAAGTGGTCCTGAACCCAGCGTTCGGCACGCGCATGATTCAGGTTGATGTGTAGCCAAAGAAAATAGGATTCCGGCAAATCTTGCTGTGCAAGCTGTGCAGCTTCACGGGCATTGAGCCGCTGTGGCGCCGCTTCCGGCGTGAACAGATAGCCATGAATAAGACCGGCCACTTCATTATTGAAGTCCGGCAATGAGGCAAGCGGCAAGACAGGCTGGAGCATGGCAGCGTGATGATCCCGAAGCGGTCAGATCCACATACTGCGACAGCCGTGTTACAGCAAGATGACAGAGCGTGATCGCGATCATCATTCTGTCATACAAACCACGTATCACACTGCGGGTAACGGGTGCCATTCGAGCACCGTCAATCCACACCGGGGTGTGTTATGGCTGAAAACAGTTTACCTGCATCTACATCAACATCATCGTCCCACAACGGACGCCCGAATCTTAACCAGGGCAACGGAAAAATCTCACGCATCATCTTTCTGATCCTGCTGTGCGGCGGCCTGCTGTTCACCGCCATCAATCTGTTCAACGACGTGGAAGAGACCGGCGCGCCGGTCACCAGCTATACGCCGTTCCTGCTGCTGGGCGTGGCTTTAGTGATTGCGCTCGGCTTTGAGTTTGTTAACGGCTTCCACGATACCGCTAATGCTGTCGCCACTGTGATTTATACCCATTCGCTGTCTCCGGGTGTGGCCGTGGTGTGGTCGGGCTTCTGCAACTTCCTCGGCGTATTGCTCTCCAGCGGCGTGGTGGCGTTTGGCATTATCTCGCTGCTGCCGGTGGAGCTGATTCTGCAGGCAGGCAGCGGCAACGGCTTTGCCATGGTGTATGCGCTGTTGTTCTCGGCCATCATCTGGAACCTCGGCACCTGGTATTTCGGCCTGCCTGCGTCCTCTTCGCATACGCTAATCGGTTCGATCATCGGCGTGGGCGTGGCGAATGCCCTGCTGCATGGTCGCAGCGGCACCAGCGGTGTGGATTGGGATCAGGCGATCAAAGTGGGTTACGCCCTGCTGCTGTCACCGATTGTCGGCTTTATCTGTGCTGCGCTGCTGTTGCTGGCGATGAAAGCCTTTATCCGCAACCGTCAGCTGTATGAAGCACCAAAAGGCAATCAGCCCCCACCGGCGTGGATTCGCGGCCTGCTGATTCTGACCTGTACCGGCGTCTCTTTCGCTCACGGCTCAAACGACGGTCAGAAAGGCATGGGCCTCATCATGCTGATTCTGGTCGGCACCATGCCGATTGCCTACGCCCTGAACCGTTCGCTGCCGCCGGATCAAATCCCGCGCGTGACCGCGTTAACTCAGGTCACCGAACAGCAGTTGCTGACGCTGCAACCGGCACCAGCTGCAATGCCCGCACCGCGTGAAGTACTGACCGAATTTGTGCGTACCAGCCAGAACCGTCCACAGGTATTGCCTGCCCTTGGCATGATGCTGGGCGATATCGGCGACCAGATCCGTCTTTATGGTGCGGTGGAAAATATCCCGGCACAGGCGGTGACCAACACCCGTAACGATATGTACCTCGCCTCCGAGACCATCAAACATCTGCAATCGGCCAAAGTCGCGCTGCCGGAAGAGATTGCCAGCAATCTTACTGCGGTGAAGAAGGAGCTGGATGCCGCCACGCGCTTTATCCCGATGTGGGTGAAAGTGGTGGTGGCAATTGCCCTTGGCCTCGGCACCATGGTGGGCTGGCGCCGCATTGTGGTCACCGTCGGTGAGCGTATCGGTAAAACTCATCTGACCTACGCACAGGGTGCCAGTGCGGAGCTGGTGGCGATGGCGACCATCGGCGCAGCGGATGTTTTCGGCTTGCCGGTCTCCACTACGCACGTGCTGTCATCAGGCGTAGCGGGTTCAATGGCCGCCAACAAATCTGGTCTGCAGCTCTCAACGATTCGTAACCTCGCGCTGGCGTGGGTACTGACGCTGCCGGTCTCAGTCTTACTTTCAGGGCTGCTTTACGCTCTGTTTATTCATCTGTAACGGGGAAAAGTCATGGCGACACACGACAATAGCTTCCACAGCGAGACCTTTAATGCGCGTCTGCTGCAGGAGTTTTACGACAGCTACGACGAAGAGCTGGAAATGGAGCTGGACGATCTACGCTTCAATGATAATGGTGAGCCACAGCAGGAAGGCGATAAGGCCTTTCGCCGCCGCTACTTCCGTGAGCTGCTGCATCTGCAGGGCGAGCTGGTGAAGTTGCAGGATTGGGTGATGCGTACCGGACATCGCGTGGTGATTTTGTTTGAAGGCCGTGATGCCGCCGGGAAAGGCGGGGTGATCAAGCGTATCACCCAGCGTTTAAACCCGCGCACCTGTCGCGTCGCCGCCCTGCCCGCACCGAACGATCGTGAGAAAACACAGTGGTATTTCCAGCGCTACATCGCTCACTTGCCTGCAGCCGGTGAAATTGTGATGTTTGACCGCAGCTGGTACAACCGCGCAGGTGTTGAGCGCGTGATGGGCTTCTGTAACGAAGCCGAAGTGGAAGAGTTTTACCGCAGCGTGCCGGAATTCGAAAAAATGCTGACCCGCAGCGGCATTCAGATCATCAAATACTGGTTCTCGATTACCGATGAAGAGCAGGAGCTGCGCTTCCTGAGCCGCATCCACGATCCGCTGAAACAGTGGAAATTGAGCCCGATGGATCTCGAAAGCCGTCGCCGCTGGGAAGATTACACCGAAGCGAAAGAAGAGATGCTGGAGCGCACCCATATTCCTGAAGCGCCATGGTGGGTAGTGCAAGGTGTGGATAAGAAACGTGCGCGCCTGAACTGCATCAGCCATCTGCTGCAACAGGTGCCCTACGAAGAGAGCGAGAGCAAAACCATTATGTTACCGACGCGCGAACGTCATGAAGATTATCGCCGCGCGCCAGTGCCAGAAAACATGGTGGTACCAGAGAAATATTAATGAACAGTTTGCACGGCTGCCTGGCGGCCGTGCTGCTGTTGCAGACGCAATGTAATGGCAAATGCGCCTAGCACCATCAGGGCCGCCGCCAGATACACCGACTGCATCCCCCAATGACCAATCAGTAACCCCGCCACCGGCCCCGTCAATCCCAGCCCTAAATCGAGAAACGCCGAATACGTCCCTAACGCCGATCCCTGATCCTGTTGCTGCACGCGTTTAACGGCTTCCACACCCAGCGCCGGGAACACTAGCGAGAAACCACCGCCGGTCAGGAACGCGCCGATATCCACCAGCCAGCTGCTGTCGGCCTGCCAGATTAACAGCAGACCGGCACACTCCAGCACAAACGACACCAGCGACACTTTCAACCCGCCGAAACGGGTGATATAGCGGCCACCGGCGAGACGCACCAGCACAAAGCCCAGGCTGAACAAGGTCAGGGCAAAGGCGGCGCCGCTCCAGTCGCGGCTGGCAAAATAGAGCGTGATAAACGTCGAGATGACGCCGAAGCCGATGGTGCCGAAGCCCAGTGCCAGCCCGAACAGCCAGACGCGGCTGACCACGCGATGAAAAGGAATACGCACGCCCGCTGTGACGCTAACCGCCGCCTTACGACTCGCCATGCAGAAACCAATCACGCCCATCAACGCCACGAGTCCGGCAAACCCGCTGATGCCGAACATTTGATTGAGCAGCACTCCGAGCGGTGCGCCTATCGCCATCGCAAAGTAGGTGGCAACGCCATTCCAGGAGATCACACGCGCCGTCTGCAGCGGTCCGACAAGGTTCATCCCCCACAGTGTCGAACCCGTGCTGCTAAAACTTTCTCCCACGCCCAAAAACAGCCTACCCACCGCTAAAAGCGCCAGACTCAGCATGGGTGTTGCGGTAAACAACGCGGCGAGAAGAGAGAGCACGCCGCTCATGCCGCAGCACACCAATCCCATCATCACCACGCGTTTCGGGCCATAGCGATCGGCCAGGCGGCCCGAATGCGGACGACTGAGCAGCGTGGCGAAGTACTGCAGGCTGATGATCAGCCCGGCGATGAACGAGCTGAAACCCAGCTGGTTATGCACAAATCCCGGCAGCACCGCGAGCGGCAGCCCTACTGAGAGATAGCAGAAGAAGGTGAAGACAATAACGGAAATGATGCGTTTATTTAACTGAGCATGACTCAGTACAGCGGCGTCAGACATAAGTGATGGCATTACAAATGAATGTGAAACGCTACTATAGCGCAAACAGTGTTGAGCTTGAACCTGACTTTACGTGGAACGGTGTCATAGCTTAATTCTGAATAATGCTGGTCATGTCAACAATCAAACGTCGCCTCGGTTATTTCGTCTTACATTAATAACAGCTCTTAATTAATCTTCATTTATATATTGGCCTGAAAATTCCGAAAAGAAACCTTTTAGTAAAAAAATTAATCCATAAAATCCTCTAAAAATAGTAACAAAACCCTTTATTAATCTGTTCAGGTCGCGCGTATGCTGAGAAGAACTCCTCCAATCATTCACATTAAGACATAGATCCGCCCTTGCTTGCTTTAGCTTACAGATGGTTAAATCAAACATTAATCATTACTTTTGGTGCGTAACTAATGTAATGGCAATGCTGGCCCAGCGCACCGACTCAAGCAAATTTCAAACCTTTGTTAATTCTGTTTCTTAACGACCAGGAGAAACCATGAAGATTATCACCAGTGGAAGCGGATATCCTGAAAAAAGAAATATTATCACTAACCCTCATAACAAATATATTAATTGCCGAAAAAAGAATATCTATTTCTATTTAAATGCCGTCAAAGCAAAAATCTTACATAAAAATAAACAATTTATTTTTCTCCCGATTCCCGGCTTACTGCCACAGGATGCGGATGTCATTCACCTTTTCAATGAAGTGGCCGACACCAAAAGGAACTGGATCGCCACTTTTGAAACCGAGATCCCACGCGTGCTACCGGTGCCTGGTGTAGCGAAATACGACAATCCAGAATTAAAGTCGCAGCTGCAATTAATAGCGAAAGCGGAATGCCTGGCGTTGATTGCCATCTCGCAAGCGACCCTCGACATCCAATGCAAGCTGCTCGATGCGTTTCCCGCGATCAAAGCCGCCGTCAGACACAAGCTACACGTCCTGCATCCGCCGCAACCGCTGCTGTGCGCTGAACCGCGCCTCGTCTCGCCCGGAGAAATACGTTTCATCTTTATCGGCAATGAGTTCTATCGCAAAGGCGGCGCGGAAGTGGTACTGGCCCTCTCCCAGTTATCTGAAGAGGATGTATTTAACCGCAGCCAGATTCAGGTCACGCTGATCGGTGACATCACGCAGCGGCATAATATCGCGCATCGGCAATTTCAGGATGATGAGGCGTTTTACACACGTATTGAGCACTTAGTCAAAACCTCGCCCCATATTCAGCATTTTACCTCTCTGCCCAACAATCAGGTGTTGACCTTGCTGCAGCATTCTCACGTGGGATTGCTGCCCAGCTGGCAGGATACTTACGGCTTCTCGGTGCTGGAGATGCAAGGCAGTGGCTGTCCAGTGATCACCACCAACATCCGCGCTTTGCCAGAGATCAATCCACCCGGTGCGGGATGGCTTATCCAGCAGCCGGTCAATGACGAATATGAGTATGTGGTGGATTCTGAGGAGAGCAAACTGCAAATACGCCAGCAAATCGTGCAGCAGCTTAAGGCGCATATCATTGATATTTTGCGTAATCCGGGCGTGATCACGCAATACTCTGCGCAATCACTGAAGAGAATTGCTGAGCAGCACGATCCGGGGAAATTCAGCGAGCAACTTGCCCACTTCTATTCAGCCAGCAAGCAGATGCACTACACAACGGCGTTTAAATGAGGAAGGGTTAAACCGGTGCGGTTAACTGAAGGGCGTGGCGCTCAATTGCCGTGGCAATCTCAGCAGATACGCGCAGAGTGCGGATCTCACTGAACAGCCCATCGGCTTCGTTATAGGCTTTACGCAGATAACCGAGCCACTGTTTGATGCGGGCGACGTGATACATGCCGGTATCGCCCTGCTTCTCCAACTGCGTGTACTTCAGCAGCAGTTCGACCACATTCGGCCACGGCATCGGCGCTTCGTTGTATTTCACCACACGGCCGAGGTTCGGGATGTTGAGCGCACCGCGCCCCAGCATCACCGCGTCGCAACCGGTGATGCGCAGACAGTCTTGCGCATCCTGCCAGCTCCAGATCTCACCGTTGGCGATCACCGGAATCGACAGACGCTGGCGAATTTCACCAATCGCCTGCCAGTTGATGCTCTCAGCGCGGTAGCCATCTTCTTTGGTGCGGCCGTGCACCACCAGTTCGCTGGCCCCGGCCTGCTGCACCGCGTCGGCAATTTCAAAGCGGCGCTCTCCCGAATCCCATCCCAGACGCACTTTCACCGTGACGGGAAGATGATCGGGCACGGCTTCGCGCATCGCTTTCGCGCCGCGATAAATCAGCTCAGGATCCTTGAGTAAGGTGGCGCCGCCGCCGCTGCCGTTCACCAGTTTTGATGGACAGCCGCAGTTGAGATCGACGCCCCAGGAGCCGAGTTCTACCGCACGCGCGGCGTTTTCTGCCAGCCACTCAGGATATTGCCCGAGTAGCTGCATACGCACGCGCGTACCGGAAGCCGTTCGGCTGCTGTTGTGCAGCTCGGGACACAAACGGTAGAAGGATTTTACTGGCAGCAGCTGATCGACCACGCGTAAAAACTCAGTAACGCACAGATCATAATCATTTACCCCGGAGAGCAGTTCGCGTACCAGCGAATCCAGCACGCCCTCCATCGGCGCCAGTAATACCCTCATCGCGTTAGATGTTCCCGCTCTTTTTTGCTGCCGGACGACGACGACCGCTGTTGGCGGCTGGCGCGTTTTGAGCGGCACTGCTGCCCTGACGACGTGCAGGACGCGCTTCGCCCTGTGGACGTGCACCATTGCCACCCTGTGGACGCTGACCGTTGCCACTGTGCGGACGAGAGACGTTACCGCCCTGCCCACGTCCCTGGCCACCCTGACCACGGCCCTGGCCGCGACCCTGCTGCTGGCGACCGTTCTGGATCGGTTCCGCTTTGATGCTAGGGTCCACTTCGAAACCTTCCAGCTCAATGCGCGGAATTTCACGCTTCAGAAGGCGTTCGATATCACGCAGCAGTTTGTGTTCATCGACACACACCAGTGACAGCGCAGCGCCGGTTGCCGCAGCACGGCCGGTACGACCAATACGGTGGACGTAATCTTCCGGTACGTTCGGCAGCTCGTAGTTCACCACGTGTGGTAATTCTTCGATATCCAGACCACGCGCGGCGATATCCGTTGCCACCAGCACACGAATGCCAC
>NZ_DAMDQC010000006.1:0-63241 GCF_032082325.1 Pantoea sp. CTOTU50773
GAAACAGGGCTGGTATGCCGACTATGACTGGCAGAAAAAACACATTCATCCGCAGCTGACCGCCGCTACCTTGTTCCCACTCTATATGCAGGTGGCGAGCGAGAAACAGGCGGACCGCACTGCCAAAGCGGTGGAGAAACAGCTGTTGAAACCTGGCGGTTTGGTGACCACCACCGTGAACAATGGTCAGCAATGGGATGCACCAAATGGCTGGGCGCCTCTGCAATGGGTGGCGGTGGAAGGTCTGGAACATTACAAGCAACCCAAGCTGGCACAGGAAATTGGTCAGCGCTTCCTGCAGAACGTGCAGGCCACTTACGATAAAGAGCACAAGCTGGTTGAAAAGTATGTGGTGGAAGGCGCGCAACTGGGCGGCGGTGGCGGCGGTGAATATCCGTTGCAGGACGGTTTCGGCTGGACCAACGGCGTGACGCTCAAACTACTGGATAAATACTGCCCGAAAGATCACACCTGTAATAACGCGAGCGATATCCCGAATATGCCCGCGCTGAGTGCGGGTAAATAACCCTCTCCCTCTACTTTAAAACCGCTGCTACTGCTTTGTTTGTCAAACGGTAGCAGCGCAATCGGTTCGCACTGTCAAAGCTAAGGTGCTCAATGCCATCATCTCAGGCAGGCGATGTCACCATTTAACGCAGCGAAGTCATCACCTCAGGTCTGCAAACCATCGTGCACCGCGACAGAGGGTATGACTGCATCATGAAACCTTTTCTCACATAAAGCCGCGCTCGCTACGCCACCGCTCCTGTTCATTTCCTCACAATCTCTTTCACTCACATTAACAACTTGAAACACACCCACTAAAAGATAATAATTCTCACTCTTAATTTTAATCGTATTCTCAATTTTCGGCATTGCCGATTGAGTGCTGCTTTTGTTCTGCTTCCCGTTAAAGGATTTCCAATGACGCTTTTTACCCTTAATCGTACCCGCATGCTCTGTGCACTGGCTCTGGCCCTCCCTGCTGCAACCTTCGCAGAAGAGTCCATCGTCGTCACCGCGCAACCGCAGGAGAGCGCCAACTCACCGACGCAAGGCTATCTCGCCACCCGCAGCAGCGGCGGCAGTAAAACCGATCAGCCGCTGATCACCACGCCGCAGTCCATCTCAGTGGTGACACGTCAGCAGATGGAAGATCAGGGTGCGCAGGATCTCAATCAGGTACTGAACTACACGCCGGGCGTATTCACCAACTTCGGCGGGGCCGCCACTCGCTATGACACCATTGCGCTGCGTGGTTTCCATGGCGGCGATGTCGATAACACCTTCCTGGATGGCTTGCGCATCATGAGTGATGGCGGCAGCTTCAACATCTTGCAGGTAGATAACTGGTTCCTCGATCGCGTTGATGTGATCAAAGGCCCCTCCTCCGCACTTTACGGCCAGACCGTACCAGGCGGATTAGTCAATCAGGTGAGCAAGCGGCCGCAGTTTGCTGAAGAGGGCCATTTCCGCCTGTCTACCGGCACCAACGCCACCAACAGCGCCGCCTTTGACTACACCAATGCGATTAACGATCAGTGGGCTTTCCGTCTCACCGGCATCACGCGTAACAGCGATACGCAATACGATCACACCCGTGAAGAAAAATATGCGATTTCGCCACAGCTGCTGTGGCAACCCAGCGAAGACACCAGTCTGGTGCTGCGTGCCTATCTGCAAAAAGATCCATCCGGCGGTTATCACGGTTCCGTGCCCGCTGAAGGCACGCTTTATAGCCATAATGGCCGCAAGCTGAGTGATGGATTCTATGAGGGCGACAGCGCGCTGGATCAGTTCAAGCGCCACGAGCAGATCTACAGCTACGACTTCTCGCACCGCTTCAATGAAGTGTGGTCTGTATACTCCACCGCCAGCTATAGCCACGCCAATGTCGATCTCGATCAGGTGTATCAGATTGGCTGGGATGCCGCTAACCCGGACCTGCTGACCCGCTACTACTCCGGTGAACGTTCCTCGCTCAGCGCATGGGCCAACGATAACCGTCTGCAGGCCGATTTTGCCACCGGCGCGCTGCAGCATCGGGTGATCCTCGGTGCCGAATACCACCGTTATAAGAATGATTTGAGTAAAGCCAGTGGCTATGCGAGTTCATTAAACCCCTGGACGGGCGAAGCGGTCGGCAGCATGCCGGATTACAGCTGGACCGAACAAACGCGTCGCTATTATCAGACCGGACTCTACTTGCAGGATGAAATGCAGCTCGACCGCTGGCATCTGGATCTCTCTGGTCGTTACGATCGCATCGTCTCCAATAATGGCACCAGCCGTCGCCAGGATGACCACGTCAGCGGCCGTGCTGCGCTGCTGTATGCGTTCGACAGCGGTATTTCACCTTACGTCAGCTGGAGCCAGGCGATTACCCCGGCTTCTTTGACCGACCCAGACGGCAATCAGCTGAAGCCAACCACTTCCGAGCAGTATGAAGCCGGTGTGAAATACCAGCCGGTGGGCACGCGCGATATGTACTCCATCGCGCTGTACGATTTGACGCAGAACGATGTGGCGAACCGCAACGTGGTAGACAGCACCTTTACTCCGTCCGGCAAAGTGCATTCGCAGGGCATTGAGCTGGAAGCCCGCAACCAGCTGACGCCGCGACTCAGCACCATCGCCGGTTACACGCTGAACCATCTGCGTTTCAAAGATTCCGTTGACGGGAATGATGGCCATACGCCTTACGTCACGCCGAACAGCATGGCGTCATTCTGGGGTCACTATCAGTTTGATTACGGCTTGAGCGCCGGCGCAGGCGTGCGTTATATCGGTAAGCAGTGGGCCGATAACGAAAACACCACACGTTTGCCGTCGGTAACGTTGTTTGATGCTTCCGTACGTGCCGATCTCGGTGCGTGGGATTCACAATTGAAAGGAGCCTGGCTGCAGGTGAATGCCAATAACCTGACCGACAAAAAGTATCTCGCCGCCTGCTATGGCACCGGCTATTGCTATCGCGGTGCGGAGCGGACCATTACCGCCACCGTGGGTTACGACTTCTAACCGCCATAAAAAAATCCGCATCCCGTAGGGGATGCGGATTTCATTAAATCAGAGTGTATTGCTAGGTACGCACTTTACGGTAGATCCACAGCACCACAATGGCACCAATCACCGCCACCACGAAGCTGCCAAAGTTGAAACCGTCAACCTTGCCGAAGCCAAACAGGGTACTGATCCAGCCGCCAACCACCGCGCCGACAATCCCTAAAACCACAGTGATGATAAATCCGCCGCCATCTTTACCTGGCATGATCCATTTAGCGATGATCCCGGCAATCAAACCAAAAATAATCCATGAAAGAATACCCATTTACTGCTCCTTACGTTATGAATCAAGGTGTTCACTGCGATTAGTATAGCCGGATATTTTTAATCTGCTTGATGAACATCACAGTAAATAGATAGTTAGCAGGCTAAAGCTTTTTGTCAGAACGTCGATAACAATTCGATAGCCGTGTCACCCGTGATAATAACAATCGGATAAGTGGAGCAGGATGTGAAAGACGCCGATAACGAACAATATCTCAAACGAGGCACCCTTGCTGTTTTAAACGTAATGAAGGATTTGTTGCGTTTCCAGACCCCATTAATGGTCAGTTTTTCGCGCGGTCAATTTATCAGCCGCATGCTGGATGCCGATGAAGATCGCGTGATCTTCGACCTCGGCAGTAATGCACTGGATAACGATTTAGCGCTGCAGGGCGGTGAAGTGAATATCGCGGCAGAAACCCAGGGTGCCAAAGTGGAGTTTGGCTTGATCAAACTGGAGCGCACCGAGTTTGAGGGCTTACCGGCGTTTACTGCCCCGCTGCCTGAGCTGCTGTGGCAGATTCAGCGTCGTGAGTTTTTCCGTGTTTCAGCTCCGATGGAACCGGTGTTTTACTGCCATACGCAGTGGCCGGATGGCAGTAAAGCGCGCTTCCGTTTACAAGATCTCTCTCTCGGTGGCGCAGGTGTCTTGCTGGACGAAAGCTTGCCAGAGGGTCTGAACCGCGGTGATACCTTTAAAAACCTTCGCGTGGAATTGGGCGAATACGGTCATTTTGAGGTCACCGCACAGCTGCTGCACATTGGCGAGCGCAGCATGGTCACCAGCAAGAATGAAACTCGCACAACCCCTCGTCTCAGCTTCCGTTTTACCGCCATTGAGCCCGTACAGGAACGCCAGCTACAGCAAGTGATCTTTGCGCTGGAACGTCTGGCCCGCGACAAAGCGAATCGCTTCCAGTAAATCCCTGCTGGCGCCACAAAAGGCGCCCGCCAGGCTATCCTTTCCTTGCTTTCACTTTTTATCGCCTCCCAGCAAGGAGAATCTCCCCAATGGAAAACTGGCTTTCTGCCCATCGTTTACAACTCATTTTTCTCAATCAAACCTTCTGGATAAACAGCGCCATCATCGTCTTCGGTACCTTGATGATGTATTGGCTGTTACGCACCCTCATCCGCTTTGTATCCAACCGTATTGCGCACTACAGCGAGCAGCGGAATCACCGCGTCACCACACTGTTGGTGGAAATTCTGCGCAGTACCAGCCAGCCTTTGCTGCTGATTTTCTCATTACTGATTGCACTGAGGTTTGTCGACCTACCCGCCAGCTGGAGCGTGACGATTGCACACGGCTGGTTCCTGGCCTTTATTCTGCAAATGACCATGTGGATTGACTGTGGCATCCGGCTCTGGCTACAGAGTTTGCTGCGTGATCCATTGCACGTGCGCAATCCGGTGACCACGGTGATCCTCGGCATTCTGCTGCGGGTGGTGGTGTGGGTGATGATGATGTTGGCAATCCTGTCCAACATGGGCATCAATATTACCGCACTGGTTGCCAGCCTCGGCGTCGGCGGCATTGCGATCGCCCTGGCGATTCAGACGGTGTTGAGTGACGTGTTTGCCTCGCTGGCCATTGGTTTTGACAAGCCCTTTGAGCATGGCGATTTTATTGTGTTTGGCGATGTGGCGGGATCAATCGAACACATTGGTCTGAAAACCACCCGGCTGCGCAGCCTGAGCGGGGAACAGATCGTTTGCTCGAACACCATTTTGCTGCAGCAGACCATCCACAATTACAAACGGATGCAGCAGCGTCGCATCGTGTTTAAGTTCGGCATTAATTACGCTACGCCTGCTGAGAAAGTGCGACAAATTGGTAGCATGGTGAAGGAGATCATTCAGGATGTGCCGGATACTCGTTTTGACCGCGCACATTTCCTCGCTTTTGATGAGTCGCAGCTGACATTTGAAGTGGTCTACTTCGTGCTCAGTGCCGAGTACAACAAGTATATGGACATCCAGCAGGAAATTAACCTCCAGCTGATGGCGCAACTGGAGCAGAAGCAGATTCGTTTTGCTTTCCCAATGCGTCGTGTCGAGTTTACGGGGGGTGTATTACCACGGATTAATCTCAGCGATGCCTCCAATGAATCCTCACCCCAGACGGCACAACGTTAGTGAGCGATGTTCAGGCGGTTACCCCGCCTGAACGCTAATGCGGTTGATAACGACAACGCGCCACCGCATCCAGCCAGCCGCGATAATTCTCTTGCATAATGGTCGCGCGATCGCTGCGCGGCTCAATCACGCTGCCCCCCTTCAACGCCTGCATATCACTGCCCTGCTGCCACCAACCTAATGAACGCCCCGCCAGCAGCGCGGCACCCAGGGCGGAGACTTCAGCGGTAGGGGGACGTTTCAGCGGCCGCTGCAACACGTCTGCCTGCAACTGCATCAGCCAACTGTTTTCGGTTGCCGTGCCATCCACACAGAGCGCGGGTAACTGCACACCACTGGCCTGCTCCATAGCGAAGAACACATCGGCAATCTGGAAGGTGATTGATTCCAGCGCCACGCGCGCCAGCACCTCTGGCGTGGCGGCATCGGTAAGGCCACATACCATGCCGCGCGCCTTCAAATCCCACCAGGGCGCGCCCAGGCCTGACAATGCAGGCACGAAATAGATGCCCTGATTATGCTCGCTGCGTTGCGCCATCGCCGTCAGTTCACGCGGATCGCTGATGCCCAGCATGCGTCCCAGCCAGGCCGCGCCCGAACCGGTATGGGTGATGTTACCTTCAAAGGCAAATCGCAGCGTCCCATCGTGCCACGCCACCGTGGTGCTGAGGCCGTTCTCGGTCAGCAAAGGGGTGGCCATTGACATCATCAGCGATGAACCGGTGCCGTAAGTGGCTTTCACCACTTCTTCGCCTGCACTGCGTTGCGCCTGCAGTGCCGCATGGGAATCGCCAATGCGCGACAAAATGGGCGTACCCGCTTTCAGTCCGGCGATGTCCTGTACCGTGACAACACCCTGCGCACTGGCGGAGGGCACAATATGTGGCAGTGCCGCACGCGGGATATGGAATAACGCCAGCAGTTCGTCATCCCAGTCGCCGCTGTGCAAATTGTAGAGTTGGGTGCGGGCCGCATTAGCGTGATCGGTGACAAAACTTTCGCCGCCGCTTAATTGCCAGCTGAGCCAGCAATCCACTGTGCCGATGCAGAGTTCACCGGCTTGTGCACGCGCCAGTCCATCTGGAATCGTCGCCAGCATCCCGGTGAGTTTGCCTGCGGGAAACATGGGATCGACCGCCAGGCCCGTTAAGCCGGTGATGCGTGGCGCTTTGCCCGCCATGCGTAAATCGCGACAAAAGGCTTCCGAGCGACGATCCTGCCAGCTCACCAGCGGCGTCAGCGGTTGCCCGTCGCGGCGCTGCCAGATCAGCACCGACTCGCGCTGGTTGCTGATCGCGACGGCGGCCACCTCTGCCCCGCCGCACTGCGCCAGACAGCTTTCAATCGCCTGTTTCACCGCCTGCCAGATCGCCAGCGGATGCTGCTCGGCCAATCCCGGCTGGGGATGGGCTAACGTCAGAGGCTGGCTGCCGCGCGCCACCACGTTGCCTGCGCGGTCCACCGCTATGGCTTTCGCGTTAGTGGTACCCTCATCAATTGCCAGTATTAATGGACCCGCCATGTTTACGCTCCTGCACACATGCGCACTGCACTCTTCACCACGCTGGCGGCGTCAATACCATGATGCGCGCGCGTGGAGGCACGATCGCCAGCAATCGCGTATTGACCATCGGGGATGCCCAGACGTAACAGCGGAATTCCGCAGCCGCCTTCAGCCAGCACTTCGGCCACCAGACTGCCGACGCCGCCGTTAACATTGTGCTCCTCTACGGTGATCACCGCCGGATAATGCTTTAACAGCTCTTGCAGCCGTTGGGTATCGCAGGGACGAATTGATTGAATGGCGATCACACCTGCGCTGATTCCCTGTTCCTGTAATTGCTCGGCCGCACTCACCGCCTCATGCACGGTGGAACCCATCGCCACCAGCACGATGTCGTTGCCTTCACGCAACACGTCGATTTGGCCCGGACGGAACTGGTAGTTTTCATCGTGCAGCTGAGGCAGGTCCTTGCCATCCAGACGGATGTAAACCGGCCCCACATGCGCAAGGGCATAATCGATGATCTGGCGGCACTCCAGCGGGCAGGATGGCGCGTAAATCTCGATATTGCCGAAGCCACGCATCACCGCAATATCATCAATGCTGTGGTGGGTGCTGGCCAGCGGGCCGTAACTGGCACCGGCATTCAGGCCAAACAGTTTGACGTTGGTATTGTTGTAACAGACGTCCACTTTTACCTGCTCGTTGGCGCGCGAAATCAGGAACGGAGCTGCATTACAGGTCACCGCCACTTTTCCACCGATTGCCAGACCGGCCGCCGTGCCCACCAGGGTTTGTTCCGCAATGCCAACGTTCACCAACCGATCGGGAAACGCCTTAATGAAAGGCGATATTTTTGCCGTTGAGGTGGAATCTGCCACCACCGGCACCAAATCCACACCGCGATTTACCGCGTCAATAAAGGCTTCCACCATCACCGTGGCCAGGTGTTTTGCATTACTCATCTTTTAATTCCTCCAGTGCCAGTTCGATCTCTTCCCCTTTCGGCACACGGTGATGCCACTCTGGTTTGCCCTGAATAAAGGAGATGCCAAAGCCTTTCTCGGTATGCGCCACAATCACCTGCGGTTTGCCGTTACGTGGCAGGTTTTCAATGGTTTCCACCACGGAAGCCATGTCATTACCGTTGCATTCAGTGACTTCCAGACCGAAGGCTCGCCATTTATCCGGCAGCGGATCGGTGTTCATAATGTCGCGCGTGTGCCCTGCCAGCTGCAGTTTGTTCTTGTCGTTGATGATCACCAGGTTATCGAGGTTGTAGTGCGCCGCCACCAGCGCGGCCTCCCAGTTACTGCCCTCGGCCAGTTCACCGTCGCCTGTGACCACAAAGATGCGGCGGTCGCTGTTGTCTTTTTTCGCCGCCAGCGCAATACCCACCGCCACCGGTAAGCCGTGGCCCAATGCACCGGTGTTGAGTTCCACGCCCGGCGTTTTCTGCCGCACCGGATGGCCCGGCAAATGTGAATCCGAATGCTGATAAGTGGGCAGCCATTCGGTTGGGAAGTAACCCGCCTCCGCCAGCACACAGTAATAGCCGCCGACCGCATGCCCTTTCGACTGGATGTAAATGTCACGCTGGGGATCGTTAGTGCGATCCGGTGCGCAATTCAGGATGCGGAAATAGAGCGCCGTCAGGATTTCGACCTGAGAGAGATCGGCACCGGTATGTCCACCCGCCGGACTACCGGCATTGAGCTGGATGATGCGGCGACGCACAGCGCGCGCTTTCGCTGCCAGGTCCGCCACCGAATATTTGAAAGGATTCATAGACACCTCTGCATTTTAAAGCGTTATTGAATATATATTCACAGCAGGTAAAAAATTTACCCGGATTTTTCCCCTGAATAAGCTGAGTTGCGGGAAGGCGGCCAGCTCGTCAATCCCCCAGGAGCTTACTCAGGTCAGTGACTGGGGTGAGCAAGCGCAACCGACGCACCTGCGGCTCGGCTTATGACGGGTAACAATTAACCTTTGGCCTCACCTTCCTGAATCAATGCCTTCTGCGCCACCACGGCGGCCTTTTGCTGCATGCGGCTTTGCATTTGATCGATGATCACTGCCACGATAATCACGATGCCTTTGATAACCATCTGCCAGAACTCGCTGACGCCCATCATGATCAAGCCATCCGCGAGGAAACCGATGACAAATGCCCCCACCAGCGTGCCGAGAATGGTGCCGCGCCCGCCAGCCAATGAAGTACCGCCCAGCACGACCGCCGCAATCGCATTCATCTCGAATGAGGTGCCGTTCGCCGGATGGCTGGCCACCAGCTGCGAGGAGACCACAATGCCGGCAATCGCCGCACAGAAACCTGAAATGGTGTAAACCCAGATTTTCACCGACTTCACTTTGACGCCCGAGAGTTCCGCTGCACGCTCGTTATCACCAATCGCATACACCTGACGGCCAAACGGCAGGCGACGTGCTACATAGGCAATCACCAGCGCCAGCACCACCATCATCCAGATCGCCCACGGTAAGCCGAGAAAATACCCCGCACCGATTTTGTCGAAACCGGTGTTACCCAGCAGCGGATTGCCCTGCAAGCCGGGGAAGGTTTCGCCGCCGGAGGTCAGCATCGCCGCCCCGCGCAGGATGTACATGGTGCCCAGCGTGCAGATAAACGGGGCCACGTTGTATTTGGTGATGATCCAGCCATTCACCGCGCCAATCAGTCCACCCACCACTAACACCACGGGCACAATCACCCAAACGCTGGGAAAGATGGCGATGCCAAACATCGGCAACACAATGCCTTTGGTAATCAACCAGCCGGCAATCATGCCGCACAAGCCCAGCGTGGCACCGATGGAGAGATCAATACCCGCAGTGATAATCACAAAGGTGATGCCGAGCGCCAGAAACGCATTGATGGCGATGTGTTTGACCATGATCACCATGCTACCCACGGCGAGGAAATCCGGCACGGTGATGGCAAAGAAGCCGACGATGAGGAACAACGCGATAAAGGTGCGCAGTTTTAACAGCAGCAGAATCATGCCTTCACGCGAGTTGAAAACCTTACCTGGCGAAGCGAGCGCCATTGCGCCATTGTTTTTCATGCTCAGAACCCCTGTGCACTTGCTTTAACCAGCGCCGCCTCTTCCGCTTCCGCGCGCGGCAGGTCAGCTGTCAACTTGCCGCCAGACATCACAAGAATGCGATCGGCGACGGCCATAATTTCTTTTAAATCGGAGGTGGAGAACACCACGGCAATGCCCTGCTCTGACAGTTTCACCATCATGCGAAACACTTCCGCTTTGGCACCGATATCAATGCCCCGGCTCGGCTCATCCAGCAGCAGTAAACGTGGATTGGTGAGCAATGAACGGCCAATCACCACTTTCTGCTGGTTTCCGCCACTCAGCGCACTGATCGCCACGTCGGGTGACGATATTTTGATGGCCAGATTGCCTACCGTACTGTTTACCGCTTCGCGTTCAGCTTGTTCGGCGATCACGGTGCGATGCGATAAACGTCGCCACAGGCTGGCAATGGTGAGATTGCTGGCCACAGAGGAGACCGGGAAAATACCGGCCCGTTTGCGATCTTCCGGCACCAGGCTCATGCCCATACGAATACGTTCGGCCGTTGGCAAGCGTGTGGGTAACGGTTTGCTGTCCAGCCACAGTTTGCCGAGATAGTTGCGCTGGCTGCCGAGCAGGCACTCAAACAACTCGGTGCGCCCCGCGCCCATCAGGCCATAAATGCCGACGATCTCCCCGGCGCGCACATTGAAACTGACATCGTCCACCAGCGTATTGCCATGGGCACTGACACAGGTGATGTGCTCGGCTTCCAGCACCGCCGCCCCGAACTGACGATTAGGCGGCAGAAAGTTACTCACCGGTTCGCTGCCGAGCATTTCACGCACGATCCACGGCACATCGATGTCGCTGACCTTCGCTTCCGCCTGAAAGCGACCGTCGCGCAGGATGGTAATCACATCGCCAATCGCCATCAGCTCTTCCAGCCGATGCGAGATATAAATGATGGAAACCCCCTGCCGCGTCAGTTCGCGGATCACGCGGAACAGGATCTCCACTTCGGTTTTGCTCAACGCCGAGGTCGGCTCATCCAGAATTAAGATGTCGGCGTTTTCTGCCAGCGCTTTGGCAATTTCCACCAACTGCTGCTGACCCACTTTCAGGTTGCCGACCATCTCGTCCGGTGAAATTGGCTGGTCGAGACGTTGCAATAACGCAGCCGTGCGTCGCTTCTGTTCAGCTTCGTTAATCGGGCTGATGCCGCGCTGGATTTCCCGTCCCAGAAAGATGTTCTCCGCCACGCTGAGGTTTTCGAACAGGTTGAGTTCCTGATGCACCATGCCGATACCGTGGCGGGCGGCGTCTCGCGTACTGCTTAACACCACTTTTTCGCCGTTAAGGAACATTTCGCCGCTGGTGGGCTGCTGCACCCCGGCGAGGATCTTCATCAGCGTGGATTTACCTGCCCCATTTTCACCGATGATGACGTTCACTTTGCCGCGCCACACGCGATAATCGACACGGTCCAGCGCCAGGGTGCCCGGAAACAACATCGACATCTGTTTGGCCTGCAGGATGATTTCATCGCTCATCATGGATTCCCTTGCTGCAACTGAATCGCCACCACGTCATTCACCTGATTCGGCTCCATACTGACGGCTAACAGCGCCTGCACCGGTTTGCCGACCCAACTGGCATCCACCGGCGGTAGCTGCTGGACGGCATGGCGGTTCAACGCTTTAGTCAGCTGTGCGTATTGCACCTGATTGGTGAACTCTTCAAAGCGATAGCCCGCCGCATCACGAATTGCATTACTGCGCAGTACCGGCCCAATCAACACCTTGACCGGTTTGCCATTGATGGTGACAGTCAGGCTGCGTTCGCGTTCGTTGCTGTTATCAAAGGCGGTGACGGTTCCAGCGGCACGCACAAATACGCTTTCGCTGCCCCCGGCCTTGACGGTATGACTTTTGGTTTCCATATCCGCCCAGCTCAGCGCCTGCTTCTCAGCCGGTTGCTGTACCCGGCTGGCCCAGCTCGATTCGGCGATCTGCTGTGGCGTCTGGTTGCTATAGCCGGGTTTGGCATTCGGATCTTTCGGCATGATGGGATTGCCGTTTGCATCGAGATCCACCACGGTGCAGGCGGTCAATATCAGCGATAAGAGCCCAACCATCAGCCCGGTTGCTGCTTTTCCCTTCATGCCGACCTCCGTCTCATTGCGCCAGGTTGAAGTTTTTCAGCTTCGCGGCGTTACTGTCGTCGATCAGCACGCAATCCATCAGCTGCTTCTCGTCTTTTTGCGCTTTGCCGTTTTTCAGGTAGTAATCCACCTGCTCAACCGCCATTTGTGCCTGATCCCAGCCTGGTTGCAGCACCGTGGCTTTGATGTTGCCTTTATTGATGATGGAATCGCGCGTGTAGTCGCTGCCGTCAAAGCCCACCACAATTACGTTGGTTTTACCGGCGGCTTTCAGCGCGGCTTCTGCCCCCAGCGCCATGGTGTCATTCCCGGAAATCACCCCGACAATGTTGGGATTTTTCTGCAGAATGGTTTCCATGCGGCTAAAGGCTTCGGTCTGGCTCCAGTTGGCACTCTGCTGCGCCACCATCTTCATATCGGGATAGTCATCCAGCACGTCGTGATAGCCCTGTGAGCGCACGCCCGCGTTGGTATCCGACTCTTTGCCCAGCAGCTCAACGTAGTCGCCTTTGCCGTTCAGCAACTTAGCGAACTTCTCTGCGCCCAACTGCGCGCCCTGATAGTTGTTAGAGACAATCTGCGCCACGGCGACGCCGGTTTTGTTGATCTCGCGGTCAATCAGGAAGGTGGGGATTCCGGCATCTTTGGCTTTTTGCACCGGGCCAACGGTGGCGTCAGCACCGGCGTTATCCAGAATGATCGCTTTGGCTTTACGCGCGATGGCGGTTTCGATCAGCTGGTTCTGTTTGTTCACGTCATCATCGTGCGAGGCCACCAGCGTGGTGTAACCGAGCGCTTTGGCTTTCTCTTGCGCGCCATCGGCTTCAGCTTTAAAGAACGGGTTATCGTGAGAAGGCGTGATGATAGCAATCAAGCCCTTTTCTGCCGCCAGCGTTGCCGCTGAAACTAACATCAGTGAAGCCAGTAGGGTCATTTTGAGGACAGAAGCTTTCATTGATTTTTCTCCGCTTGAATATATATTCAATTGCGATTTTATATGCATAATGACTATGCGCTGGCTTCCTGAACTCGTCCATCGCGCGATCCTGAAAAAGCGAAAACGATCACAAAATGTTCTGCGTTGTTATTTATGACAGCCTGATTAACAATACCAGGCAGGTTAAGAGAGAGAAAAACCATGGCAAAACAGGACGAACAGCGGCTGATGGTAAAAATCGCCACGCTTTATTATGTGGAAGGCATGAAGCAGTCCGATATTGCGCAACTGCTGAAGCTGTCGCAATCCTTTGTGTCACGCATCCTCAATCGCAGCGTGAAAGAAGGCGTAGTGAAAATCAGCGTGGTGCCACCCGCCAATGTCTATCCCGAACTGGAGAAGGCGATTGAGCAGCAGTATCAGCTACCACAGGTGATTGTGGTCGATGTGCCGGATCAGGCTTCCGCGCTGCAAATTAAACAGGCGATTGGCTCAGCAGCGGCGCACTATCTGGAAACCCGCCTGCGCGCCGATGAACTGATCGGCATTTCATCATGGAGTGGCACCATTCGCGCGATGGTGGACGCGTTGCATCCGCTGAGTGCGCCCTGCAAAGGCGTGATCCAGCTGCTTGGTGGGGTGGGTGCGAACGGCAACGTGCAGGCCACCATCCTGACGCAGAATCTTGCGGCGCTGCTGGATTGTCCGGCCTGGCTGCTGCCGTCGCAGTCGATTGAGCATTCAGTGCAGGATCGTCAACGCTTATCAGTAAACCCAGACGTGGCCGTGGTGCTGGAAAAGTTTGATCAAGTGGATCTGGCGATTGTCGGCATTGGCGATCTTGAGCCCTCCGCGCTGCTACGCAATTCCGGCAACTACTATGACGGCGAGATGCTGCGCACGCTGGCCGAGCGCGGTGCGGTGGGCGATATCTGTTTGCATTATTTTGATACTGACGGAAAACCGGTGTTGAACGCCGAGGAAGATCCGGTGATTGGCATGGAGCTGGCGCAGGTTAAACAGTGTGCGCAAGTGGTGGCACTGGCGGGCGGCAAAGAGAAAGCCCAGGCGATTCGCGGAGCGTTGCGCGGTGGATATGTGAAAGTGCTGATTGTGGATTATCCCACCGCACGATTGCTGATGGAATGACCGATTTAACAGGTTGCTTTAAGGCGCGGCCCTGACGAGCCGCGCTTCGCAAAGCCGACTTATCCGATGGTTCGGTAGGCCGTTGTGACCTTCCACAAATAACGTGGTGCCTGTGCCGCCGGATGTTTATCCTGCACATGCTGATAGAATTCGTCCGGCGTCATCGAGTTGATCATCGCAATCGCCCGATCGCGATTCCGTGAGAAGGTGCGCAGCAACGCACCGGCACCGTTGGCGTAAGAAACGATGGTGGCATAACGCAGCGTGAGTGGATTTCGAATACCGGCCAACTCAGAATCCTGCAGCAGCTTGAGATATGCCGCACCGATATCGATATTTCTCGCTGGATCGCGCAATTCCGAAGACGTCGGCTGACCGTGACGTCCCTGAGTGCGATACACAGCACGCCCCGCCGTTGAGGCTTTAATCTGCATCAACCCTACCGCGTTTGAACGGCTGGTAACGGTGGGATTGCCCCCGGATTCGACACTAATAATGGCGCTGATTAACTTCTCATCAACGCCATAATGACTGGCGGCATCTTCGGTAAACATTGACCATGCATCATTCACTTTCGACGGTGGTGCCTGGGTTAATGGCGTATTTTTCTCTGGCACGACCGTTTTTTCTGGCTCACTGGCACAGCCCGCGAGCAACAGCGCAGATAGCATAAGTAGTCGAATTTTCACTGATTTTTGGTTCCGCAATAGAGTTGGCGCAAGCTATCATACCTGGCGCAGCGCAATGCAAAATTACCGTTTATCCTAAATACGTAAAAAACCTTGTGCTGCCGTGACATCGGTAACGGATTTCGCCATCATCGGCAGGCCACTTTAAATCAGGATGAACGCTATGCTTTCCCCCCGATCTATTCGTCTGATCGCCCCCTCCGGCTATTGCCATAATCAGGATGCGGCCCAACTTGCAGTGAGTCGTTTACAGGCTCAGGGACATCAGTTGGACAACTTATCAGCGATTACACGCCGCTTCCAGCGTTTTGCGGGCGAAGACGGGGAACGGTTGAATGATGTGAACCAGCTGGCAGCACTGAGCACGCTGCCCGATATTGTGCTGGCGGTGCGCGGTGGGTACGGTGCCTCGCGTTTGCTGGATCAGATTGATTATGTCGCTCTGCAGCGCCGGCTGCTCAATCAACCTATCGCGCTTTGTGGACACAGTGATTTCACCGCGATTCAACTGGCGTTACTGGCGCAAACCGGGCTGGTGACCTTCAGCGGCCCGATGCTGGCCGGCAACTTCGGCGCAGAGGCATTATCCGAATTTACCCTGTCACACTTTTGGCAGGCGCTCTCTTCTCCTACAGTCAATATAGGCTGGCAGACCCACAGCCCGGATGCGGGACGCTGGCAAGGGACCTTGTGGGGTGGCAATCTGGCGATGATCTGCTCCCTGATCGGCACACCCTGGATGCCACAAATTGAAAACGGCATTTTGGTGATCGAGGATGTGAATGAGCATCCTTTCCGCATAGAGCGTATGCTGATTCAACTGCAACAGAGCGGCATTCTGTCGCGCCAGCGGGCGATCATCACCGGCAGTTTCACCAGCACGTCACTGTCGGCTTATGACAATGGTTTCGATTTTGCCAGCGTATGGCAACGCATCCGCGATGAATATCAGCTACCGGTGATCAGCGAACTGGCGTTTGGCCACGATGCCGACACCGTCACGCTGCCGCTGGGTGCCAGCGCCGCCTTACAGCTTGAACAGGGCGAAGCACAGCTTGCCTTCACCGGCCACCCGACATTGCGCTAACGTTTTGCCGCAGGAGACCGACATTGAAGCCACTGTACGAAGATTTGTGGATCTCCACCCCGGAATTTCCCGCCGAAGAGACGGCGCAAGATTTAATGATGCATGGCTTTATGCTGCGCCATCCGCGCGGCAATCTGGTCATCGGCCGTGTCGAGCATCCGCTCGATCATGAGTTTCTCAATGATGCGGGCGGGGTGATTCGCCACTACCTCACCCACTGGCATGAAGCCGCGCCCGGCGCCGTGGCGATCCAGCAGCGTTTTAACAGTGCGCTCTACTGTCACAGCCGTTCACTGGGGCCGGTCAGTCTGATTGTCGAACCTGATGAGACCTTCATTCAGCAGGAAAGCCACTTTGGTGATTTCCATCTGCTGCCCACACCCGGCCACACGCCGGGCAGCTGCAGTTACCTTTATCACTCCCCGCTGGGCCAGACCTATCTGTTCGTTGGCGATACCTTGACCTGTGACTACAACCGCTGGATCAGCGTGTTGGTACCGGAGAGTAATCCGCTGGAGTTACAGCAATCACTGGAGCTGTACCGCGCGCTGCGCCCGGATGTCGTGCTGATGAGTACCACGCGTGGTCACTTATCATGGGCCAAAGTCGATTTGCAGAGTTGGCTGGCGGCGATTGATGAGGCAGAGCAATCGCCGCTGGATTTACGCCAGCAGCCACTGATCTAGTTACAGCGATTTACTGAGGTAATGACGCTGATACAGACGCGGATAATTATCGAGGCTAAATCGTAAGGTGTAGCCCATCTTTTCATAGAACGGGCGCGCCTGGAAACTGGCCGTATCAACCTGCGCATAAAGGCAACCACGGGCGCGGGCTTCTGTTTCGGCGGCCTGAATCAACTGTGTGCCAGCGCCCTGCCCACGTAACGCATCGCCGACCCATAGCAGGTCGATGCGCAGCCAGTTACCAAAGGTGGAACCGGTCAACCCGGCCAGCTTGCGGCCAGAAGCATCCTTAATGAAGACGCCAATCGCCTGCATCTCACTGGGATCGATAAAGCGGCTGTTATATTCGGTGAGGCCAAGACGGACGTCATCCAGATCTTGTGCGGTGACGGTGTCGGTTACGCTTAATTGCATCGTCTTCTCCTTTGACTGGCAACTATGAATTGGGGCGCTGGCTATCGTCGTAACGTTCCAGCGAAAGAATTTCCGCATCGCGTTTTTCGGTGCGATTGCAGGGGATGAGTTTATCGCTATCGGCATAGACAAAGAACGTATCGTCATTGTTTTTGTTCACAATCAGCTGATCGCCATTACGAAAACGCGTGATCGCCACTTTATCACCGCCTTGCAAACGCGTGCGCTGTTGCCCTGCTGCAATTTGAAAATGACGTGTTGGCCACATCAGCGTACTTAAACCGTATTCCGCACGCGATACCGTCATGGTCGGGCGCCCCGGACAGGTAATTTGAAATTCGGATTCGCTCCAGGCCGGCGCGATATGGCACGCCATTAAGCCAACGGCAATAGCTATCGCCTTCATTGGATCTCCGCTGAGGTTAGATGATGATTTCGTTGGATTTTATACAGAGAAGCGTAACACAGAAAAAAACGTTAAAACGAATAATGGCCCGTTGAGTACGGGCCTGCAAGGATAGAAGGGTAAAGGAAACGTTAGTTAACCGAGTTCATATCTTTGATTTGATTACGGTTTATCTGCTGTTCTTTACCATCAATATCTTTGTAAGTAATCATGCCGGTATCTTCATCCACTTTAGGTTTACCCTGCACCACAATGGTTTGCCCATCGGTGGTGTGCATGACGTGATCGGATGCGCAGCCCGCCAGCAGTAGGCCGAGGCTAAAAGTACCGATTAAAAGCAATGTCTTTTTCATCTCATCCTCCTTTTGGATTCATTGTCAGGTTTAGCACAGCGCGCAGTAATGTGAACCAGGAGAAAGATTAATCTGTGCAGAACAATCGCTGCGCATCAGCCGATATCGACTGAGCAGCAGCTATATTGCATGGATTTCCATCGCAAACGGATGGGGAAGGAATGACCGAAAGGGATTACTCTGCTGCAACCTGTGCGGCGACTAACATTAACGCCAGACCCGCATCTTCCGGATCGAAGCCTTGCATCACTTCTTGTATGGCCGCTACACAGTTCATTACCTGCTTTTTTTTGTCGGCTTCTAATTTATCAATCGCGTGCTGAAGAATCATTAAACTGGCTTCTTCTTCTTTCATAGATTTGCCCTTGTTTTGCTTACCTGATGCGCAACGCTGGCAAGAATAACGTTTAACTGCTACCAAAGTCACCCCTTTACATTCTTACCGCTTAACGATTAGGCAAATGACAAATGGGAAGCGGTGCCAGACCTGCTATGATCAGCATATCAGTGGGCATTGACGGGCCACTGCAAACAAGGAATCGAACCAGGACAGGATCATGTTGCGAATCACGGTAGTACTCACCCTTTTATTATTGGCTGGTTGCAGCTCCACGCCTAAAGGTGTCGACTGCCCGGGCGAAGTCGCGACTATTTATGGACAATCAATGGGGCAGACGCAGGCGCGCATCTTCGATTTGGTGAATGCCTTTACGGTCACGCGTGATGGCGTGGCGGTGAAAAGTGGCACATTGCACTCCAGCGATCGTTTCCAGTATGTCCCTTCTGCCGTGACGCCTGAGGGCTTCACCGCTCAGCGGCTGTCAGATAAGCAATTCCGTCTGATCAACCCTTATCAGAACACCATGATTACCTGGACGTGCCCTTAAACGTGCTTAGCCGGGAAAGATGGTTTATTGTCAGGCTTCCTCACGCTGCGGACCTGTACTATGGAAAAGAGTCTGGACAATAACGGCTACATCGATTTCCCCTTCCCCGCTTCCACCAACGCGGATGGTTCGGTGAATCCTTGTGGATTTGACCTCACGCTGCAGACCGATCGCATCGACGAAATCTCAGCGGGTAAACATTCCGAAAATTTACGGCGTTTACTGGAAGAGGTGAATTTGCAGGAAGGGGTATTTATGACCTTAGCCTGTGACTGGCAGCAGCGTGATGACGGCGTGTGCGGATTTATCGATGTGGCATTACGCCCGGCGCTATCGAGTGGCAGCAGTGAGGAGACGCAAAGTCTGGATCAGGCATTTGAACTCTATCTGAGCCGACAAGAGAAGCAGCACAACATGCAGAGCGGCACCCTGGTCAATTACGCCCGCGCCGTGCTGGATTGGGGCTGGTCACCTTTGCATCAGCGTCATATGCGCTATGAGAAAGTCACCGTTCGCTATTATTGTCAGCAAGCCGACGATGCCGAGTGGTGTTTCGATCATCTACGCCATTTTTTAGTGACCTGGTATCCGGCTTATCGCGGAAATCCCTAAGGGCGTCTCGTGACACCCTTAGGGATTAGGGTTTGACCAGACGAATCGCATGCTCCAGCATCCGCTGTTCGTCGCGTTCATCATGCGCGCGATGATGGCGGGTTCGCTGCAATAAATCGGTGATTTCAGCGCGTTTAGTTTCGTGGCCACATTCGGATAGGACAATCACCGCGTCGCCAATGACCCGACACACTTCATCGTAATCGTCTTCATTTAATACATCACGTTTCATCTCTCCTCCTGGTGTGACACGGCCTGATTTCCGCAAATCAAAAGGCCTGCTACTTCGTTTAAGCCTGGACAGAGTTCAACAATCCTGCAAACCACTGTTACAACCTCGTTGGCCTGCGGGTTGCTGGTCTGAAAATCTGTGACTACGCTGAATCGTAATATTCACAACCAGCAGGGAGTCATCATGACTGATAAAGCGGAAGCAAAATTGAATGAAGCAGCGGGCGCAGTTGAAGAAAAAATCGGGGAATGGACCGGCTCTCGCAAACATCAGGCTAAAGGTGCCGCGCGTCGTTATCCCGCGCAAGCCAGTTATGCTGTGCAGGATGCAGCAGATTGCGTGGTCAAATCGGTACGTGATAATCCGGCAACCGGCCTGGCGGTAGCGGCCAGCATCGGCATTATTGTCGGTTTCCTGCTGGGCAGGAAATAGGCGGCGATAGGGGGCCTTCCTGGCCCCAACGCTTATTGATGATGACCGGCCTCATCCAACCTTTCCTGAATATGTTCATCCGGCGTCTCTGCCACATCAGCCGTGCTGTTATTCACATCCAGATGACGCCCCTGGTGCACAGAGATATTCACTGGCACGTCAGGTAATTGCGCACAGCTGCCAAATGACACCAGTAAAAAGAACCACGCCGCTAATGACGTCTTTGCCATCTTCACTTCCACCCACACTGTTTTGAGTCGGGCCAGATTGCCTGACAGAGTGCAAATTAGCGTCAGTGCTGCGCAAAGCTGTGTGGGGAGATGTGAGCAATCAGGCTTGCGAACGGCGTGCTTTGAAGCGCGCCACCATGGTCATCAATGCCTGATAAATCAATCCAGCGTACAAGCTTTTCACCACCACCATACTGATGGCCTCACCCTGCGCCTGCCACGAAGTGAACCACATGAAAATGCCCCACAGCAACGAAAACAGCAACCAGCCCTTAACGAATTTTATGACACCTTGCATACCACCTCCAGAATCTGAAGCGCAGAACATAGCGGGTTTTGCCGGAAAAGGCACGACGAGGGGTTCATGGATGCTATCTGTTTCAAAGTTTTGCGAAATGTATTGTCAGGCGCGAACCGCCGTTAAGAAATTGCGCACTTGTCGCATACAGTATGATCACAGTTTGTGATTGAATCCCCGCCATCGTTGTCAGGCATGTTGTGAATATGAATTATTTAAGCGATATCCAGAAATTTATTGAGAGTAACACCCTGCTATCCACCACTTTTAGCTTGCTGCTGCTGGTGATCGCGGGGATGGTGACGCATCTGGTCTGCAAATTCTTTGTGGTGAAGGTGGTGCGCAAGGTCTTCTTCAGCACACACAAAAAACAGGTTCCACTTGATAAAGATGTGCGGCTATCTGAAAAGCTCTCAAACTTTATTCCGGTGATCACGGTCTATTACCTGCTGCAGTTTATGCCAGATCTGCCCGAGCATCTGCTGATTGCTATTAAGACTATCTGCGGCATTTTGTTCTTTGTTTATCTGTCGCTGTTCTTCACAGAAGTGCTGGAGATTGTTAACAACTCCTACTCCCGCAAATCAAAGCGAAAGAATCACTCGATCAAGGGCTATATTCAGGTCGGCAAGATCCTGGTGCACATTATTTCGGCGATCATGATTCTGGCCATTATGTCGAATAAATCGCCAGTGATTATTATCTCGAGTTTGGGTGCGGTTGCTGCGGTATTGATGTTGGTGTTCCAGCACACCTTAATGTCGCTGGTGGCGAATATTCAGGTGTCATCCAACGATGTGCTGCAACTTGGTGACTGGATTGAGATGCCGGATAAAGGCATTAGCGGCGAAGTGATTGATATTGCATTGCACACCATTACGCTGCGTAACTGGGATAACACTTTGTCACGCATCCCGACGAAAAACTTCCTCACCGAAACCTATACCAACTGGCAGGCGATGTTCTCCTCCGGCGCGCGCCGTATTATGCGTAGCTTCCACCTCGACCAAATGTCGATTCGCTTTCTCGATCACGAACTCATTCAGCAGATGAGCCAGATTCGCGGTGTTAACGAGCAGCTGTCAGCGTTAATGGATGGCCGTGACAGCAATGCCGTGGGTGACCGCTGGTTTGCCGAAAACGGCATGACCAACTTGACGGTGTTCCGCAAATATCTCACCGCGTGGCTGTCGCAGCGCGATGATATTAAGCAGGATATGTATATCGTGGTGCGCACCATGAAGCCCTCGCCGGAAGGTTTACCGGTAGAAGTCTATTGCTTCACCTCGTCGATATTTTGGGTGGAGTATGAGAACTCGCAGTCAGCGATCTTCGAATATATCTATGCGATTGTCGGCCAGTTTGGCCTGCGCATGTATCAGCATCCGGGCGGCAATGATTTCTGGCGCTTGTCGCAGCAGCATGCGTCATCCGCCAAATCTGTTGAACAGCAGGCCGATTAACTTAGCGCATAAAAAAACGGGAGCCATAGGCTCCCGTCTCAATTTCTGGCTGGCAGAAATTACATGTTTGCGATGATAGCGTCACCAAACTCTGAACATTTCAGCAGTTTAGCGCCATCCATCAGACGCTCGAAGTCATAGGTCACGGTCTTAGCAGCGATAGCGCCTTCCATGCCTTTAACAATCAGGTCTGCGGCTTCGAACCACTCCATATGACGCAGCATCATTTCTGCGGACAGGATAACGGAACCAGGGTTCACTTTATCCTGGCCAGCGTACTTAGGTGCCGTACCGTGGGTTGCTTCGAACAGTGCGCACTCGTCACCGATGTTCGCGCCAGGTGCGATACCGATACCACCAACCTGTGCCGCCAGGGCATCAGAGATGTAGTCACCGTTCAGGTTCATACAGGCGATAACGTCGTATTCTGCTGGACGCAACAGGATCTGCTGCAGGAAGGCGTCAGCGATCACGTCTTTAACGATGATCTCTTTGCCAGTGTTTGGATTCTTGAACTTCATCCATGGACCGCCATCGATCAGCTCGCCGCCGAACTCTTCTTTCACCAACTGGTAGCCCCAGTCTTTGAATGAGCCTTCGGTGAACTTCATGATGTTGCCTTTGTGAACCAGGGTCAGAGAATCACGATCGTTGGTGATGGTGTACTCAACCGCAGCACGCACCAGACGTTTAGTGCCCTCTTCAGAGCACGGCTTCACGCCGATACCACACTGCTCAGGGAAGCGAATTTTCTTCACGCCCATCTCTTCGCGCAGGAACTTGATCACTTTGTCCGCTTCTGGTGTGCCCGCTTTCCACTCGATACCGGCATAGATATCTTCTGAGTTCTCACGGAAGATCACCATGTCGGTATCTTCTGGGCGTTTAACCGGGCTTGGGGTGCCGGTGTAGTAGCGAACCGGACGCAGACACACGTACAGATCCAGCTCCTGACGCAGCGCCACGTTCAGAGAACGAATACCGCCGCCAACTGGCGTAGTCAGTGGGCCTTTGATAGCAACGCGGTACTCTTTAATTAAATCGAGGGTTTCTTGCGGCAGCCAGACGTCCTGGCCGTAAAGTTCTACTGATTTCTCACCAGTATAAATTTCCATCCAGGAAATTTTGCGCTCGCCGTTGTAGGCTTTCTTCACAGCGGCATCAACCACTTTCAGCATAACAGGGGAAACATCAACGCCGATGCCATCACCTTCGATGTAAGGAATGACTGGGTTATTCGGAACAGTGAGTTTGCCCTGAACCAGGGTGATTTTTTGACCTTCCGCCGGAACAACTACTTTGCTTTCCATCAACCTCTCCTTCGAGCGATTTTTTGTTAATGATTTGTAAGATGCGGGTCAATACTACTTGAATATTTCCGCTACGCCAATCACCGCAGTTTCGCGTTATAATGCGCCGATTGTTTCTGACTGCAAAGCCCATGCGAAAAACTTCTCAACGAATTCACCAGGATAAGCGTCCAAACACCGCAGCACGCCAGCCCGTGCGCCGTGACACACGTCCAAAAGGACCGCGACGCGTCATACTCTTTAACAAACCTTTCGATGTTTTACCGCAGTTCAGTGATGAAGCGGGACGCCGCACGCTCAAGGATTTCGTGCCGGTTAGCGACGTTTATGCCGCCGGCCGCCTCGATCGCGACAGCGAAGGTTTGATGATTCTGACCAACGATGGCGCGCTACAGGCGCAACTTACGCAGCCCGGAAAGCGCACCGGAAAAATCTATTATGTGCAGATTGAAGGTGCACCACAGGAATCAGATTTATCCCTGTTACGCAACGGCGTCACCCTCAATGATGGACCCACGCTGCCTGCTGGCGTGGAATTAGTCACTGAACCAGAGTGGCTGTGGCCGCGCCAGCCGCCGATCCGCGAGCGTAAAGCGATCCCGACCAGTTGGTTGAAAATCACCCTGTACGAAGGACGTAACCGTCAGGTGCGGCGCATGACGGCGCATATTGGTTTTCCCACCTTACGCCTGATTCGCTTTGCCATGGGCAAATATCAACTGAACGATTTAGCCCTGGGAGAGTGGCGCGATGTCAGTGCCAACGTTTAGATCACGACTTTTCAATAACTTTTAGTTAACAATTTCGGAGGAAGGATGTTTAAACCTCATGTAACCGTAGCCTGTATTGTGCAGGCACAAGGCGAATTGCTGGTGGTTGAAGAGCGTGTTCACGGCCGCATTACCTTGAATCAGCCGGCGGGTCATCTCGAAGCCAATGAAACGATTTTAGAAGCGGCGCAGCGTGAGTTGTTTGAAGAGACCGGCATTGACGCTCAACCTGAGTATTTCCTCGGTGTGCAGCAGTGGATCGCGCCTGACGATACACCTTTTGTGCGTTTCCTGTTTGGCCTCGATCTGCCAGAAAAATGCGAGACGTCCCCGCACGATCGCGACATCGATTGCTGCTGGTGGCTGCCGCCAGAGCAGATTCTCACTGCGAATCGCCTGCGTTCACCGCTGGTCGCCGAGAGTGTTCGATTGTGGCAACAAGGCGCGCGTTATCCGCTGCAACTGGTGGCGCCGTTCCAATGGCCGTTTCACGAAGGTGCGCGCCCGGCTTCGGCATGATAGAATGCGCCGCCTGTTTTTATCGTAATTAAGAGTGCGTCATGTCTGACAACAGCCAGAAAAAAGTGATCGTCGGGATGTCCGGCGGCGTCGATTCTTCCGTATCCGCCTGGTTACTGCAACAGCAGGGCTATCAGGTTGAAGGCCTGTTCATGAAGAATTGGGAGGAAGACGACGGCGAGGAGTATTGCACCGCCGCTGATGATCTGGCTGACGCTCAAGCCGTGTGTGACAAGCTCGGCATGAAACTGCACAAAATCAACTTCGCCGCTGAATACTGGGACAACGTGTTCGAACACTTCCTGGAAGAGTACAAAGCGGGCCGCACGCCAAACCCCGATATTCTGTGCAATAAAGAGATTAAATTTAAAGCCTTCCTTGAATTCGCGGCTGAAGATCTCGGTGCAGACTTCATCGCCACCGGCCACTATGTGCGCCGCGCCGATGTGAATGGCACCAGCCAGTTACTGCGCGGTCTCGACGGCAATAAAGATCAGAGTTACTTCCTCTACACCCTGAGTCATGAGCAGATTGCGCAAAGCCTGTTCCCGGTAGGTGAGTTGGAGAAACCCGAAGTCCGTCGTATCGCTGAAGAACTGGATTTGATCACCGCGAAGAAAAAAGACTCGACCGGCATCTGCTTTATCGGCGAGCGCAAATTCCGCGACTTCCTTGGCCGTTACTTACCTGCGCAGCCGGGTGAAATCGAAACCGTTGAGGGTGAGATTGTCGGTGAGCATCAGGGTCTGATGTATCACACGCTGGGCCAACGCAAAGGATTGGGTATTGGTGGTCGCAAAGAGAGCAACGACGATCCCTGGTATGTGGTGGATAAAGACGTGGCGCGCAATCGTCTGGTGGTGGCTCAGGGTGCGGAACATCCACGCCTGATGTCTGTGGGTCTGATTGCTCAGCAACTGGATTGGGTCGATCGCCAAACAATGACGGCCCCGCTGCGCTGCACGGTGAAAACCCGTTATCGCCAGACCGATATTCCATGCGAAATTATCCCGCTCGATGCCGAGCGTATTGAAGTGCGTTTTGACGAGCCGGTTGCGGCCGTCACGCCTGGCCAGTCGGCCGTATTTTATCTGGGTGATGTTTGCCTCGGCGGCGGCATTATTGAACAGCGCCTGCCCCTGGCAGAAGCCTGAGGTCGGCGCTGCCGACGCGATGACAGGAGTTAAGCGTGGCTAAGAACTATTATGAGATAACGCTCGCGCTGGCGGGTATTTGTCAGTCCGCGCATCTGGTGCAGCAATTAGCGCACCAGGGCAGTTGCAACAATGCCGCATTAACCGTGTCGCTGCGCAGCCTGCTGGATCTGAACCCCGGCTCGACGCTGGCGGTCTTTGGCAATGATGAAGCGAATCTGCATCTCGGTCTGGAATCGCTGATGGCGGTGTTGAACAGCGGCAGCCGTCAGGGCGCGGGAGCTGAACTGACACGTTACACCCTGAGCATGATGGTGCTGGAACGCAAACTGCACGGCAACAGCGCAGCACTGAACACGCTCTCTCAGCGCATTGCCCAGCTTGATCGCCAACTCGCGCATTATGAGCTGGAATCAGAAACTATTACCAGTGCCATGGCGGGGATTTATGTCGATGTGATCAGCCCGCTGGGTCCGCGCATTCAGGTCACCGGTTCGCCGCAGGTATTACAGAATTCTCAGGTACAAAGCAAAGTACGCGCTACCTTGCTGGCAGGCATTCGTGCCGCTGTGTTGTGGCAGCAGGTTGGCGGTGGCCGCCTGCAGCTAATGTTCTCGCGCCAGCGTCTGCTGCGTGAAGCCAAAACCATTTTATCCCGGCTGGGCCCGGCGTATTAAGCGCCACCCTGCCCTAATTTGTTAACGATTCAGGAGTTGCACTGATGGAATTATCCTCTCTGACCGCCGTCTCACCTGTCGATGGCCGTTATGGCGATAAAGTCAGCCCGCTGCGCGCCATTTTCAGCGAATACGGTTTGCTGAAATTCCGCGTTGAGGTTGAAGTTCGCTGGTTACAGAAACTGGCTACGACCGCAGAGATCAAGGAAGTTCCTGCATTTGATGCTGACGCAAACGCTTTCCTTGATGCCATTGTCGCCAATTTCAGCGAAGAAGACGCGGCGCGCATTAAAACCATCGAACGCACCACCAACCACGACGTTAAAGCGGTTGAGTACTTCCTGAAAGAGAAAGTGGCCGATATCCCTGCGCTGCATGCGGTATCCGAGTTCATCCACTTCGCCTGTACTTCTGAAGATATCAACAACCTGTCGCACGCGCTGATGCTGGAAACCGCTCGCCGTGATGTCATCGTGCCTTTCTGGAACAAAATTATCGATGCGGTGAAAGGTCTGGCGCAGGAGTATCGTGATATTCCGCTGCTGTCGCGTACGCATGGCCAACCCGCTACGCCATCCACCATGGGTAAAGAGATGGCTAACGTCGCTTACCGTATGGAACGTCAGCTGCGTCAGTTGAGCAAAATCGAAGTGCTGGGCAAAATCAACGGCGCGGTCGGCAACTACAACGCCCACATCGCTGCGTATCCGGAAGTGGACTGGCATCAGCTGAGCGAGCAGTTTGTCACCTCACTGGGCGTCACCTGGAACCCGTACACCACACAGATCGAACCGCATGACTACATCGCAGAACTGTTTGATTGCATCGCGCGTTTCAACACCATCCTGATCGACTTTGACCGTGATATCTGGGGTTACGTAGCTCTCAATCACTTCAAGCAGAAAACCATCGCGGGCGAAATTGGTTCTTCCACCATGCCGCATAAAGTGAACCCGATTGACTTCGAAAACTCAGAAGGCAACCTCGGTCTGGCGAATGCGGTGATGCAGCACCTGGCGAGCAAACTGCCGGTTTCCCGCTGGCAGCGCGATCTCACCGACTCTACCGTACTGCGTAACCTCGGCGTCGGCGTGGGCTATGCGCTGATCGCTTATCAGGCGACGTTGAAAGGTATCTCTAAACTGGAAGTGAACCGCGATCGTCTGCTGGACGAACTGGATCACAACTGGGAAGTGCTGGCCGAGCCGATCCAGACCGTGATGCGCCGCTACGGTATCGAGAAGCCATACGAAAAGCTGAAAGAGCTGACGCGTGGCAAACGTGTAGATGCAGCCGGTATGCAGGCCTTCATCGACAGTCTCGAACTGCCGGAAGAAGAGAAAGTGCGTCTGAAGCAGATGACACCGGCCAACTATCTCGGCCGCGCCATTCAGATGGTTGATGATTTAAAATAATCATTAAGGGTGTGCCTGCGCGCACACCCTACCCTTTCCCTCAGGCAGTCGAGCACCAGCAAATCGGCAAGTGCATCAATCCCTTGTTGCCTGTGTCCGAAATGAATGCTCGCCGCTTTTTGCTGCTGTCGTTCAAACAATGACAATCAAGTGTTGTTCTCTTGTTTAGCTCGCTTAACATATACTCTTGCCATCATCACTGAGTTTGAAGGTAAGGAAATTCTATGCGTGTTCTGGTTGTGGAAGATAATGCACTGCTGCGTCATCATCTCGCCGTGCAGTTACGTGAAATGGGTCATCAGGTGGATGCTGCCGAAGATGCCAAAGAAGCCGACTATTTCCTGCAGGAACACATTCCCGACATTGCGCTGGTCGATTTAGGCTTGCCTGATGAAGATGGCATGTCGTTGATTCGTCGCTGGCGCGGCGATGCTGTGCGTCAACCGATTCTGGTGTTGACGGCACGTGAAGGCTGGCAGGCTAAAGTGGAAGCACTTGAAGCCGGTGCCGATGACTACGTCACCAAACCTTTCCATATCGAAGAAGTCGCTGCACGTTTGCAGGCGCTGATGCGTCGCAACAGTGGACACGCTTCGCAGATCATTGCGATGCCGCCGTTCCAGGTTGATCTGTCACGTCGCGAAGTCACCGTCAATGATGCACCGGTCAAACTCACCGCCTTTGAGTACACCATTGTAGAAACCTTGATCCGCAACGCCGGAAAAGTGGTCAGCAAAGATTCGCTGATGCTGCAACTCTATCCCGATGCCGAACTGCGCGAGAGCCACACCATTGATGTTTTGATGGGACGCCTGCGTAAAAAGATTCTTGCGCTCCATCCGACCGAAGTGATTAACACCGTGCGCGGCCAGGGCTATCGCTTTGATCTCTGATTTATGAATTGGCTGAATCGCTTACGTCCTTTCTCATTACGCGCCCGGTTTTTACTGGCGACTGCCGCTATTGTCCTGTTTCTGTCGCTCTCCTACGGCATGGTAGCCGTAGTCGGCTATGTGGTGAGTTTCGATAAAAACACCTATCGCGTGATGCGCGGCGAGAGCAACCTGTTCTTCACCCTGGCGCAATGGCAAAACAACAAGCTGACCATTGCCCAGCCAGAGCGGATGACGCTCAATTTCCCGACGCTGGTGTTCATCTACGATGAACACGGCAAGTTGCTGTGGCAGCAGCGTGATGTGCCTGACATCCGCAAAAACATTCGGCGTGAGTGGCTGCTCAAGCCCGATTTTTATGAAATTGACACCACAAATCGCACCAGTCTGGCCGCCATCGGCAACAACTCCGAGGTCAAAGAGCGGTTACATCAACTGGACAGCGACAACAACGACACCTTTACCCACTCGGTCGCCGTCAACCGTTACGATGCCACCACCAACTTACCGGCACTGACCATCGTCGTGGTGGATTCCATCCCTCAGGAACTGCAGCACTCGGATGTGGTGTGGTCATGGTTTAGCTATGTGCTGGCAGCAAACCTGCTGTTAGTGATTCCGCTGCTGTGGCTGGCCGCGCACTGGAGCCTGCGCCCTATTGGTGATTTAACCGCGCAGGTGCGTGAACTGGAAACGGGTCATCGCGAGAATCTGGATGACAATCCACCGCAGGAGTTGCGCAGCCTGGTGCGAAATCTCAACCTGCTGCTGACCAATGAGCGCCAGCGCTACACGCGTTATCGCACCACCCTGTCTGATTTAACGCACAGCCTGAAAACCCCGCTGGCGGTGTTGCAGAGTACCTTGCGCTCCCTGCGCAGCGGCAAGGAGCTCACCGTGGAGCAGGCCGAGCCGGTGATGCTGGAGCAGATTAGCCGTATTTCACAACAAATTGGCTACTACCTGCATCGAGCCAGTATGCAGGCCGATCATAATCCGCTGCAGCGCGATCTGCATTCGGTGTCGGCACTACTGGATAGCCTTTGCTCGGCGCTGAATAAGGTTTATCAGCGCAAAGGGGTCGAAATCACCCTGGATATCTCCCCCGAGTTGACCTTTATCGGCGACCAAAATGACTTTATGGAAGTGCTGGGCAATGTGCTGGATAACGCCTGCAAATACTGCCTGGAATTTATTGAGGTCAGCGCACGACAAACCGATAAGGCACTGCATCTGTTTATTGATGATGACGGCCCCGGCATTCCTGAAAGCAAACGCGATCTGATCTTCGTGCGCGGTCAGCGTGCCGATACGTTACGTCCCGGCCAGGGCCTTGGCTTAGCCGTGGTCCGCGACATCCTCGAACAATACGCCGGTAAGGTGATCGCCAGCACCAGCCCACTAGGCGGTGCCCGCATGGAAGTGATTTTCCAGCGTCAGGAAGTTGAACATCACCGCGAGTAGAAAGGCCTGCGGGCTGTTATACTTGCCTGCATTCATGGCCCTAACCGGAACACTCGTATGGACTATCAGCTCGATATTAACTGGCCCGACTTTATTCAGCGCTACTGGCAAAAACGTCCGGTGGTGCTCAAGCGTGGTTTTAAAAACTTCATTGATCCCATTTCTCCTGATGAGCTGGCGGGTCTGGCGATGGAAAACGAGGTGGACAGCCGCCTGGTGAGCCATAACAACGGCAAATGGCAGGTTAGCCATGGTCCGTTTGAAAGCTATGATCATCTCGGCGAGAGCAACTGGTCGCTGTTGGTGCAGGCGGTTAATCACTGGCATGAACCTTCTGCTGCCCTGATGCGCCCGTTCCGCTTCCTGCCTGACTGGCGCATTGACGATCTGATGATCTCTTTTGCCGTTCCGGGCGGCGGCGTAGGCCCGCACTTCGACCAGTATGATGTGTTTATCATTCAGGGCACCGGCCGTCGTCGCTGGCGCGTAGGCGAAAAAGTGCCGATGAAACAGCACTGCCCGCATCCCGATTTGCTGCAGGTTGAGCCGTTTGACGCCATCATCGATGAAGAGATGGAACCCGGCGACATTCTGTACATTCCACCAGGATTCCCGCATGAAGGCTATTCGCTGGAAAATGCCATCAACTATTCGGTCGGCTTCCGTGCACCTAACGGTCGTGAATTGATCAGTGGCTTCGCTGATTACATGCTGGCGCACGAATTAGGCAGCTATCGTTTCAGCGATCCGGATGTGCCGTCGCGTGATTGCCCGTCACAGATTTTGCCTTCTGAAGTGGAAGGAATTCGTCAGGTGATGCTGGATGTCATTAATCAGCCAGAACAGTTTAATCAGTGGTTTGGTGAGTTTATCTCACAGACACGTCACGAACTGGATATCGCACCTCCTGAGCCGCCGTATCAGCCTGATGAGATTTACGATGCGCTGCAGCAAGGCGATGCGCTGACACGTCTTGGTGGCCTGCGCGTGTTAACGCTGGGCGATGCGGTGTTTGTGAATGGCGAGCGCGTGGCGTGCAGCCACCCGGAAGTGCTGGCGGCACTGGCACACAATCAGGTGTTAACGCTGGAAGATTTCGGCGCTGCGCTGGACGATCCGTCGCTGCTGGCTCAGCTTGCGGCGCTGGTCAACAGCGGCTACTGGTTCTTTGGTGAGTAATCTGTTGCGCTAAAATCGCGCCTCTTTATCACGGCGCGATTTACCACAGGTGTTAGCCGCGACAGAGACGCTGTTGACTGCGCCGCCACGTAAGATATTGATAAAAGGCCTGCTTAGCAGGCCTTTTTCATACTATTTCTTCTCTGCTGCCAGCGCAGACAAGCGCACAATCACATCCACCGCCTGCGACATCACATTTAATGACGCGAACTCGTGTTTACCGTGGTAGTTATAGCCGCCGGTGAACAAGTTCGGGCAAGGCAAGCCTTTCCACGATAGCGCAGAGCCGTCGGTGCCACCGCGAATCGGCTTCACCACCGGTTCAATCCCGCAATCACGAATGGCCTGCAGCGCCAGCTCAATAATCTGCGGATGTGGCTCAACTTTCTCACGCATATTGCGGTAGCTGTCGCTAATCTCTACTTTCACTGAGCATTCAGCCTGCAGCCCCTTCCCAACGCGCGCAGCAATCTCTTCCAGCAGCTGTTTACGCTGTTCATAACTGTCGGCGTCGAAATCACGAATCAAATACATTAACTCGGCATGCTCAACCGTGCCTTTGATGGTATGCAGATGGAAAAAGCCTTCATAACCGTCGGTGAACTGCGGTTTTTCTTTGGCGGGCAGCTCGGCGTGGAAACGCATCGCCAGATCCAGTGCATTCACCATGACGTTTTTCGCACTGCCAGGGTGCACGTTATTGCCGGTGATTTTCACCATCGCGGTTGCTGCATTGAAGTTTTCAAATTCAAATTCGCCGAGATCGCTGCCATCAATGGTGTACGCCCAGTCCGCTGCAAAACCTTCAACATCGAAATGAGAGGTTCCGCGTCCAATCTCTTCATCTGGGGTAAACGCCACACGAATCGCGCCGTGCGGAATATTCTCTTTCACCAGTCGCGCCATCGCCGTCATGATTTCAGCGATACCCGCTTTATCATCTGCGCCCAGCAAGGTTTTGCCATCGGTGGTGATCAGCGTATGGCCAATCAGCTTGTGCAGAATCGGGAACATCACCGGCGAGAGAATTTCGTCACCGTTGCCCAGCGCAATATCGCCGCCACGGTAATTTTCGATAATCTGCGGATTGACATTTTTAGCGGTGAAATCCGGTGACGTATCCATATGCGAGATAAAGCCGATCACCGGGGTCGGCCAGTCAACGTTGGCGGGCAAAGTGCCCATCACGCAGCAGTGATCGCTCAGGGACACATCAACAAATCCCAGTGCAATCAGCTCTTCCTGTAACTGACGCGCCAGCGTCCACTGCCCTTCACTGCTGGGCACCTGACGCGCCTGCGGTTTTGACTGAGTTTCTACGGCCACATAACTGAGAAAACGCTCAAGTAATTGATCCATTTGTCATCCCTCTAAAGAACCTGCGTTATTATCATGGCGCGTGAGGCGCGCCATGTTGCGTCAAATCATTATCCTTCAGGTTAGCGTTCTCAGCGCAAAGTGCTTAACCATGTATCGTCTTACTTATACAGCCCGCGTAGAAAGGTATGCACAAAATCCGGTACCACCTCACTGGCCAAGCCGTACTGGCTTTCCGCGAACTCATTGCCCACCTGACTCGGCTCCAGATTAAGCTCAACGGTATGCGCACCCTGCAGTTTTGCTTCATGCACAAAGCCGGCGGCGGGATAGACATGCCCGGAGGTGCCAATGGCGATAAACAGATTGGCTTTCTCGATCGCCTGATAAATCTCTTCCATGCCGAGCGGCATTTCTCCAAACCACACCACATGCGGACGGAGTCGGGCCGGGAACTGGCAGCAGGTGCAACGATCGTCCGGCTTAACATCTTCCGTCCAATCCAGCACCTGACCACTGCTTTCACAGCGCACTTTTAGCAATTCACCGTGCATATGCAACACGCGCTGACTGCCTGCCCGCTCATGGAGATTATCGATGTTCTGCGTCACCAACAGGAAGTTGTCGCCCAGCACCTGTTCAAGTTCGGCCAGCGCTTTGTGCGCGGCATTTGGCTGAATCTCCGGCTGTTGCAACTGACGGCGGCGCGCATTGTAGAATCCTTGCACCAGATCGGGATTACGATGAAATCCTTCTGGTGTGGCAACATCTTCAACCCGATGCTCTTCCCATAATCCGTCGGCAGCGCGGAAGGTTTGAATGCCTGACTCGGCGGAGATGCCAGCGCCGGTCAGTACCACGACGCGCGGTTGCGGGTGCGCAGCCAGTTCAGCTTTGCGATCGCGTTCAAAGATGCGCTGGCGAAAGCGCTGATGCACTTTGCGGCGATTTTTCTTGTCGCGGGCGAGTCGTAGGCGGCGGCGCGGTATGCGCATAAAAGCTCCTTATGCTGCGGTGGTTGTCACCGCATGTCGGGTGTTTGGCTCGGGATAATGGTTCCCGATAATAGCGGCTGCGCATGACGGCTGCATGCCACAGACGCTGAAAATGTGCGCAGCCGCGAAGGCGGCTGCGTTTTTTATCATTACTGTCCGCTCAGTACGCGAGCCGGATCGATTCGACTGGCACGCCGCGCCGGATACCAGCTGGCAATCAGGCTGAGCAGGATGGCGGTCACCAGCACCGAAATCACATCAATCCAGTGCAGCTCCGATGGCAGGAAATCAATGAAGTAGATATCCCCCGCCAGCAACTGATGACCGGTAAGGTGCTCCAGCCCACGCACGATCGGCGTCAGGTTGAGCGCCACCAGCACGCCCACCACCACGCCGCTGATGCTGCCGAGCAATCCGGCCAGTAAGCCATACCAGATAAAAATGGCGCGGATCAGGCCATCTTTGGCGCCCAGCGTGCGCAGCACCGCAATATCACTGCTCTTATCTTTCACCGCCATTACCAGCGTCGAGACGATATTAAAACACGCCACCCCAATCACCAGCACCATCGCCAGATACATAATCGCGCGGATCATCTGGATATCGCGGTACATGTAACCGTAGGTGCCAATCCAGCTCTTGATATAGACATAGGAATGCGTGGCTTCACCCGCATCGCGCACCAGTTTTTGCGCCTGGAAGGGATCGCTCATCTTCAGCGCGATGCCACTGACGCTGTCGCCCATATCAAGATATTTTTGCGCATCCGCCAGCGGCACCAGCGCCAGGCTATGATCCAGCATGCCGCTGAGTTGCAGAATGCCTGATACCTGCAGACGAATACGTTTCGGTTGCAGCAGCTTATTTTCACCGTCATTGTTCGGGATCATGATGGTGATCCAATCGCCCTGTTTCACGTTGAGCGATTTGGCAATGCCACCACCGAGGATGATCTGCTGTTTATCTGCGCCGAACTGCTGCCACGCATCGCCATCGACAAAGCTCGGCAAAGCGCTCAGACGTGATTCCTGTTGCGGGTCGACACCCTTCACCTGCAACGCCTGCATCTTCGCGCCGCTCTCAATCAAGCCGGTAAAGTTAATGTAAGGCGCCGCTGCAGCGATACCCGGCACCTTTTCAATCGGTGCGATCATCGGCTGCCAGTTGCGGAAAGGCTGATTCACCGGCTCGATTTCACCGTGCGGTACCACGGCCAGAATGCGCTTGTTCAGCTCGCGTTCAAAACCGTTCATCGCGCTCAGGCCAATAATCAACACCGCAACACCCAGGGCGATGCCGATGGTCGAGATGATGGAGATCAGTGAGACCATGCCACCACGCCGCCGACCGCGACTGAAGCGCAGGCCAAGCAGCAGGGATAATGACGAACCCATCAGATGGCTCCCAGCGTCAGATGCTCGCTCAGCTGACCGTCGCGCATCTCCATCTGGCGATTCAGACGTTTAGCCAGATTCAGATCGTGCGTCACCACCAGAAATGCGGTGCCCTGCTGCTGATTCAGCTCGCCCAGCAGTTTGAAAATCGCATCGGCATTACGCGCGTCCAGGTTACCGGTCGGTTCATCCGCCATCACCAGGCGCGGACGGTTCACCAGCGCACGCGCGATTGCGACACGCTGACGCTCACCGCCCGACAGCTCAGAAGGACGATGCGCAGCGCGTTTTTCCAGTCCGACCGCTGCCAGCATTTCCAGCGCGCGCGAGGCGGCCTCCGCTTTTGCGGTTTTGCCAATCAGCAATGGCATCGCCACGTTCTCCAGTGCCGTGAAGTCGGGCAATAGATGGTGGAACTGATAGATAAAGCCCAGCTCGCGGTTGCGCAGTTCGGCTTTGGCAGCAGAAGACATCGCATTCAGTGATTTGCCGTCGAACACCACGTCACCCGAAGTGGGCGCATCGAGGCCGCCGAGCAGATGCAGTAGGGTACTTTTACCCGAGCCGGAGCTACCAACGATGGCCGTCAGTTCGCCTGGCTGCAGGCTAAAAGCCACATTGCGCAGCACATCGGTCTGCACGCTGCCTTCTTGATAGCGTTTGCACAGGTCACGACACTGCAACAAAGGGGTATTACTCATAACGTAAAGCCTCAGCGGGTTGAACGGCGGCAGCGCGCCATGACGGATAAAGGGTTGAGAGCAGCGCGACGATCATCGAGACCAGCGCAATCGTGACCACCTGCCAGACGTTGATATCAACCGGCAACGCCGCGCCATCCAGGAACAGGCCAATCACTGGCATCAAATTATTCAGCTGGCTGGCGAGCAGCACGCCGAGCAGCGTACCGAGCAAGGTGCCGATAATGCCGGCACTGGCGCCCTGCACCATAAACACCGCGACGATCTGTCGGCGGGTTAAGCCCTGCGTTTGCAGAATCGCCACTTCACCCTGCTTTTCCATGATCAGCAGACCGAGTGAAGTAATGATGTTAAACGCCGCTACCGCGATGATCAGACTCAGCAGCAGCCCCATCATGTTTTTTTCCATGCGTACCGCCTGGAACAGATCGCCTTTGCGCTCGCGCCAGTCTTTCAGCGTCAGGCCATCCGGCAGGTGCTGTTCACTGAAGGCATCCACATTCAGCGGTTTATCCAGCCACAAACGCCAGCCGGTGATGTTACCCAGCGGATAGCGCATCACGCGGGAGGCATCCTGCTGATTCACCAGAATCTGATAGGCATCGACTTCGCTGTTGGCAGCATAGGTGCCTGCGACGGTGAAGATACGCTGGCTCGGCAAGCGGCCCACCGGCGTAAACTGGCTCACCGTCGGCACCATCAGACGCAGCTGGTCGCCACGTTTAACGCCCAACTGAGACGCCAACTGTTCACCGAGAATCATATTGTATTGGCCCGGTTGCAGCACGTTCTGTTGCGTGTTCACAAGATAAGGGGTGAGCGGGTCTTGTTCGTCCGGGTTGATGCCCAGCATCACGCCCACTGAGACATTGCGCGCGCTTTGCAGCACCACATCAGCGGTGGTCAGCGGGGCCACACGCGTGACGCCCTGCAGTTTGAGGCTCTCCGCCGTCACCTGTTGTGGATTGATGCTGCCTTTGTCGCTGGTGACCAACGCTTGCGGCATCAGGCCGAGGATATTGCCCTCCAGCTCACGCTCGAAGCCGTTCATCACCGACAGTACGGTGACCAGCGCCAGCACGCCCAGCGTGATACCGATGGTGGAAAGCCAGGAGACGAAGCGACCGAAGCGGTCTGAGGCACGTCCACGCATGTAGCGCAAACCGATGAATAACGCGACTGGTTGATACATGAGATCCGTCTTGGCAGTTGCCTGAAAATAAGTAGTGGGATGATAAAGGAGCAGCCCTGTTTATGAAACCTCTAACCCTCTGAGTCTGTGGCAAAGTTGCATCCAAATACGTCGCAATCTGCGTCAATGCATAAAATTGCGACAAAATAATGATACTTATTGTGCGTTTATTAGGCATACCCTGCGGTAGACTTCTCCATGTAGCACAAATTTATGTCCAGCCGGCACCGCAGTATGCCCATTTAATCAGCACCGCAGTCAGCCCAAAGATTTCGTGCTGTGGCAAGGCGGCAAGCTTGCTAATCCCCAGGAGCTTACATCAGTAAGTGACTGGGGTTAGCAGGCGCAGCCAACGCCGCCACGGTGCGAAAGATGCCGGGCGAAAAGGAGTATACCCATGTTCAGATTTCCGAAGGGCAGTATCGTGAAACACAAATCGGGAGAAATCAGAGGCGAGATCGTCAACGTCTTTGAACAGGGAGATGCGGCAACCGGCTATTACGTGAAGTGGGACGACGGCAACCACAGCTATCATCTGGAAAAAGAGTTGTCCTGGGCTAACGTCGATCGTCCGCGCATGCACTACACACAGCAATCAAGTAAGTGACCGGGGTTCGCAGACGCAGCCAACGCGGCCACAGTGCGAAGTATGAAGGGCGATGAGAAATAGCACCGCGACAGATGATCCTGGGGGCGGATTATGGAATGATGACGCCCTGGAATCCAAGGAGAGAATGTCGAGTCCTTATGTCGGAACAGAGTCGTTATACCCTGCCTGCGAAAGCGGGCGATCATCGTCAGCTCGGCGAACTGATTGGCGCCGCTCAGGCGGTTGAGTGCGCCAGTATTACCGAACGCCACCCGGGTCCGGTGCTGATGATTACGCCGGATATGCAATCTGCCCTGCGTCTGCAGGAGGAGATTCGCCAGTTCACCGATCTGCCGGTCACCAATCTCGCCGACTGGGAAACGCTGCCTTACGACAGCTTCTCGCCGCATCAGGACATTATCTCTGCCCGTCTTTCCACCCTTTATCAACTGCCCAATCTGACGCGCGGCATGCTGATTATGCCGGTCAACACGCTGATGCAGCGCGTCTGTCCGCACAGCTTCCTGCATGGACATGCGCTGGTGATGAAGCAGGGGCAAAAACTCTCGCGCGATGCGCTGCGTGATCAGCTGGAGCAGGCTGGCTATCGCCATGTCGATCAGGTGATGGAGCACGGCGAGTACGCCACGCGCGGCGCGCTGCTGGATCTGTTCCCAATGGGCAGCGATCAGCCCTATCGTATCGACTTCTTTGATGACGAAATTGACAGCCTGCGCCTGTTCGATGCGGACAGCCAACGCACGCTGGAAGCGGTTGACGCCATCAATTTGCTGCCTGCGCACGAGTTTCCCACTGATAAAGCGGCGATTGAGCTGTTCCGCAGCCGCTGGCGCGAGCTATTTGATGTGCGCCGCGAGCCGGAGCATGTCTATCAGCAGGTGAGCAAAGGCACGCTGCCTGCCGGGATCGAATACTGGCAGCCGCTGTTCTTTGAGCAGGAGTTGCCTACCCTGTTCAGCTATCTGCCTGCTAACACGCTGGTACTCAACAGTGGCGATCTGCACGGCAGCGCCGATCGCTTCTGGCAGGATGCTAACGCGCGTTTCGACAATCGCCGCATCGATCCTATGCGCCCGCTGCTGGAGCCTGCAACGTTGTGGCTGCGCCCGGACGCGTTGCTCGGCGAACTGAAAGCCTGGCCACGCATGCAGCTCAGCAGCGAAACGCTGCCAGAAAAAGCCGCCAATACCAATCTCGGCTATCAACCGCTGCCGGAACTGACGGTGCAGGCCCAGGCGAAAGCGCCACTCGATCTGCTGCGTCAGTTCATGGAGCAGTTTGATGGGCAGATCATTTTCTCAGTAGAAAGTGAAGGCCGTCGTGAAAGCCTGCAGGAATTGCTGGCGCGCATCAAACTGCGCCCACAGCCGATTGAACGCTTTGAAGAAGCCGCCAAACAGCCGCACAGTTTAATGATTGGTGCCAGCGAACGCGGCTTTATTGATAGCGCGGGCCATCGCGCGTTGATTTGTGAAAGCGACCTGCTGGGTGAGCGTGTCAGCCGTCGTCGCCAGGATAATCGCCGTACCATCAATCCCGATGTGTTGATCCGCAACCTCGCCGAGCTACATCCCGGCCAGCCGGTGGTGCATCTGGAACACGGTGTGGGCCGTTATATTGGCCTGACTACACTGGAAGCCGGCGGCATTGTCGCGGAATATCTGATGCTCTCCTATGCGGGCGACGCCAAGCTGTACGTGCCCGTTTCATCACTGCACCTGATCAGCCGTTACGCGGGTGGCGCGGATGAGAATGCCCCGCTGCACAAGCTGGGCAGCGATGCCTGGTCACGCGCACGCCAGAAAGCGGCGGAGAAAGTGCGTGATGTGGCGGCCGAACTGCTGGATATCTACGCCCAACGCGCGGCCAAAACCGGCTTCGCCTTTAAGCACGATCGCGATCAGTATCAACTGTTCTGCGAAGGCTTCCCGTTTGAGACTACGCCGGATCAGGGCCAGGCCATTAATGCGGTGCTGAGCGACATGTGCCAGCCGCTGGCAATGGATCGTCTGGTGTGCGGTGACGTAGGCTTTGGTAAAACTGAAGTGGCGATGCGCGCCGCCTTCCTCGCGGTGGAGAATGCCAAACAAATCGCCGTGCTGGTGCCCACCACCCTGCTGGCGCAGCAGCATTACGATAACTTCCGCGACCGTTTCGCCAACTGGCCAGTGCGCATTGAGATGCTGTCACGCTTCCGTAGCGCGAAAGAGCAGAGTCAGGTGCTGGAACAGGCACGTGAAGGCAAAGTGGATATTCTGATCGGCACGCATAAGTTGCTGTCAAACGACCTGAAATGGCACGATCTCGGTCTGTTGATTGTCGATGAAGAGCACCGTTTTGGCGTGCGTCATAAAGAGCGTATTAAAGCGATGCGCGCGGACGTTGATATCCTGACGCTCACTGCTACCCCCATCCCGCGTACGCTGAATATGGCGATGAGCGGCATGCGCGATCTGTCGATCATTGCAACACCGCCAGCCCGCCGTCTGGCAGTGAAAACCTTTGTGCGCGAGTACGACAGCCTGGTGGTGCGTGAAGCGCTGCTGCGTGAAATTTTACGCGGCGGTCAGGTTTACTATCTCTACAACGATGTTGAGAACATCGAAAAAGCCGCACAGCGGCTGGCGGAGCTGGTGCCGGAGGCCCGCATCGCCATCGGCCACGGCCAGATGCGCGAGCGCGAGCTGGAACGGGTGATGAATGATTTCCACCACCAGCGTTTTAACGTGCTGGTGTGTACCACCATCATCGAAACCGGTATTGATGTGCCGAGCGCCAACACCATCATCATTGAGCGTGCTGACCACTTTGGCCTGGCGCAGCTGCATCAGCTGCGTGGCCGCGTCGGGCGCTCACACCATCAGGCCTATGCCTGGCTGTTAACGCCGCATCCAAAAGCCATGACCACTGATGCGCAGAAGCGTCTGGAGGCGATTGCCTCGCTGGAAGACCTGGGCGCGGGCTTTGCGCTGGCGACGCACGATCTTGAGATTCGCGGTGCCGGCGAGCTGCTGGGCGAAGATCAAAGCGGCCAGATGGAAACGATCGGTTTCACGCTGTATATGGAACTGCTGGAAAACGCCGTGGATGCGCTGAAGGCCGGGCGCGAGCCATCGCTGGAAGATCTCACCAGCAACCAGACCGAAATCGAACTGCGCATGCCTGCGCTGCTGCCGGATGACTTTATCCCGGACGTGAACACGCGTTTGTCACTCTATAAACGCGTTGCCTCAGCCAGTGACGAGCAGGAACTGGCTGAACTGAAGGTTGAGATGATCGATCGTTTTGGCAAGTTGCCGGATGCGGCGCGCAACCTTCTGGATGTGGCGGCTTTACGTCTGGTGGCGCGAGAACTGGGCGTGCGTAAAATTGAAGCCAGTGAAAAAGGCGGATTCTTCGAGTTCGCGCCGCAGAATCATGTCGATCCTGGTTGGTTGATTGGCCTGCTGCAAAAAGATCCTAAACAGTGGAAGTTGGATGGTCCGACCCGTCTGAGATTCACTCGTGATTTGGAAGAGCGCAAAGTGCGGATGGAGTGGATTCAGGGCTTCATTGCCGAGCTGGCGAAGAACCGGATTTAGCGTCCTCAGCCGCATCTCGCCTGGCGAAGCGATACATTGCGCTTCTGCATGCAACATGGGGGCTATCGGGACGCGAGATGAATCTCGCCGCGCCGATAGCCACCATAAAAAAAGCGCCTTACGGCGCTTTTTTCGTTACTGCTGCTGTGACGTGTCTTTGCCCAATCAGGCCTGATTCGAATTCAGGATCAGCTGACCATTACGGTCAAGCGGAATGCGGGTGCCAGGGTCATTTTCCATGCGGATTTTGCCCTGCTGGTCGCCTATTTTATAGGTCACATCATAACCCAGCATTTTTTCCTGTTTGTCATAAACGGTTTTGCAACGCTGCTCGTTGGTGGTGTAGGTATCACGATCCTGCAGTGCCCCTTGCACCTGGTTACCACCGTAACCGCCCGCCAGCGCGCCCGCTACCGTTGCAACATCGCGCCCACGACCGCCACCAAACTGGTGACCGAGCACGCCGCCCGCCACTGCACCCAATACCGAACCGGCGATGCGGTTCTCATCCTGTACCGGACGACGATGCGTTAACGTCACGTTGCGACACTCCTGTCGCGGTTGTTTAATGCTCTCTTTAATCGGCGTAGCCGAGAGAACTTGTGCATACTGCGGGCCGCGATCAAAGACATCCATGCTGGCGACGGCGGCAACCCCTAACGCTGCTGCCACGCCGATACCGATACCCGCTAACATTGATTTATTCACAGGAATGTCCTCCTGAATGTTGTTACCGCGCATTCCTGCCGCTACGAAATCCTGTGTAGCCGAGGCATAACCGGCGTGCGCGCCGCGCCGTGTTTGTGGATATAAGTTTTACAGATGGTCCGTAATTGCAACATCAGATTAATGGAGGAAACGCAGCGGAAAGCCGTCAGGGCCAGTTTTTCGGAGAGTTCTGAGAGAGGCTGAAATACCGCCGTAACCTTAAACTGAATTGTCGTTTTTCAGCGGGTTACGGCAGGCAGAGCGGCATCGGGCGGCAGAGGACCGCCCGAAAACATTAGTGCAACTTGAGGCGAGGACGCAGCACGCGGTTCAGGCTACCGACCAGCATCATCAGGCCGGTTTTGAAGTATCCATGGAGCGCAATCTGGTGCATGCGATATAGAGAAATGTAGACGAATCGCGCAATGCGCCCTTCTACCATCATCGAGCCGCGCATCAGGTTACCCATCAGGCTACCCACGGTGGTGAAGCGCGACAGTGATACCAGAGAACCGTGATCTTTATAGACGTAGGCTTTGAGCGGTTTGCCTTTGCGTTGCGCCAGAATATTTTCCAGCGCGCGTGACGCCATCTGGTGTGCAGACTGCGCGCGCGGTGGCACAAAACCGCCGCCCGGTAGTGCGCAGGAGGCGCAGTCACCAATCGCGTAGATGTCATCATCCAGCGTGGTTTGCAGCGTGTCTTTCACCACCAACTGATTGATGCGGTTGGTTTCCAGCCCGCCAATCTCTTTCATAAAGTCCGGCGCTTTAATACCGGCAGCCCACACCATCAAGTCAGCATTAATAAATTCGCCGCCTTTGGTATTGAGCCCCTCTTCTGTTGCGCTGGTCACCATGGTTTGCGTCAGGACGCGCACGCCGAGCTTGGTCAGTTCCTGGTGTGCCGCAGCAGAAATGCGCGGTGGCAATGCTGGCAGAATACGCTCACCGGCTTCCACCAGCGTCACGTTCAGTGCAGAGCTATCAAGGCCTTTGTAGCCATAGCTGTGCAGCTGCTTCACGGCATTATAGAGTTCTGCTGACAGCTCAACGCCGGTGGCACCGCCGCCGACAATCGCAATGTTCACTTTTTCCAGGCTACCTTCACTGGCGGAGAAGCGCAGGAACAGGTTAAGCATCTCGTTGTGGAAACGACGAGCCTGATGCGGGTTATCGAGGAAGATGCAGTGATCTTTCACACCCGGAGTGCCGAAGTCATTGGAAGTACTGCCCAGCGCCATCACCAGACGGTCATAAGCCATCTCGCGCTGCGGTACCAGTAATTCACCGTTAGCATCACGGATTTCCGCCAGCTCAATGGTTTTGTTTTCGCGGTTGATTTGCGTCAACGAACCCAGCTGGAACTGAAAACCGTGATTACGCGCGTGCGCCAGATAGCTCAGGGCATCGATCCCTTCGTCCATCGAACCGGTTGCCACTTCATGCAACAATGGCTTCCACAGATGGCTGTGGTTGCGATCGACGAGAATAATCTCGGCTTTCTTGTTCCTGCCCAGCTTGTGACCGAGCTGCGTTGCCAGCTCTAAGCCGCCGGCACCACCGCCAATAATGACGATTTTTTCCATAGATGTAGTCAACAAAGACCCCCTCAAAGTTGTAAACCAATAGTTAATTAATGGTTACTAAAAACCTTAATAAACATAGGGTTGGCGACGTTAAATCGCGAGCTGAGGGCAGAATATCACGGCGCTAACGACATATCATAAGAAAATTGATGTACATCAATCTTTCAAGCGCATTATCAGAATGTTAAACGTTTTGTGCGCCGCATCACACGGCGCGCGGAGGCTCAGGCAAGGGATTTAAAGGCCTTAATGCGGTGTAAATGCGGCGAGATGTTCTTGAATTTATGGCTGGCCTGTTCGTCCCACACGATTTCATAGAAAGGATGCAGTTGTGCGGCCGTGCGCTGATTATCCAGCGCCTCGTCATGGCGGGACAAAATGGTCAGGCAGCGATCGCGATTCTTTTCACGAAAATCACTGACGCACTTGGTGGCGATATCCAGATACTCTTCCGGACGATCAATCTTGCCTTCCATGTTCTCATACGGGAATAGGTTGGGATTGAAAATCACCTGACGCATACCGCAGAGAAAACCGATACGTTCGGCCCAGTAACCACCCAGCCCCACCCCGCAAATCAAGGGATACGCGTCACCGCCCTGCTGCTGCAATTTATCGCACTCTTTCAGCAGAAACTGCATGTCATGTTTGGGGTGTTGCGTGCTGTAACTGATGAGTCTGACGTCCGGGTCAATAAACTGCAGTTGCAGCACTTTTTCGTGGTTGCCCGGACTATTGGAATCAAAACCGTGCAGATAGATGATCATGATTATCCTCAGCGTGGAATGAAATCCGGGCAGCGACGCTTATCTGCCCGACGCTTTATGCTCCAGCCAGCGCTCCTGTAATGCGCTCAGCTGATGATGATTCTGCTTCCAGCGTTCACTGGATTGCAGTGATTCTCGAGTGTAACGTCCCTGATGGTATAACTGCGTGACACGCTCCGCCTGGATCGGCGTCAAGTTATCCAGCACACTTACCGCCCCAGCACGCTGATTGCACACCAGGATCATGTCGCAGCCCGCATTGAGCGACTGCTGTGCGCGCTCAGCATAACTGCCCATTACCGCAGCTCCTTCCATCGACAGATCGTCGGAGAAAATCACCCCGTTAAAGCCGAGTTCTTTACGCAGCACGGTTTGCAGCCAATAAGGTGAGCCGCTGGCAGGTAATGGATCGATCTCAGTATAGATAACGTGCGCCGGCATCACGGCATCCAGCAGTTGCTCATCAATCAACTGCTTAAAGATCGCCATATCATGCTGGCGCAGTGTGGCGGCATCACGCGGGTCGCGCGGGGTCTCTTTGTGGGAGTCAGCGCTCACCGCACCGTGGCCGGGGAAATGTTTGCCGGTGGTTTTCATGCCCGCTTCGTGCATGCCGTTGATAAAACGGCGAGCAATTTGCAATGCAATCGTCGGATCTTCGTGGAAGGAACGGTCGCCAATCGCCGCGCTGATGTGGCCGATATCCAGCACCGGCGCAAAGCTGATGTCGATATCCATGGCAATCATTTCCGCGGCCATCTGCCAGCCCGCCTGCTGTGCCACTTCACCCGCGGTGGCGATATCGTGCAAAGCGGCAAAAGATTGCATCGCCGGGAGTGTGGTAAAGCCTTCACGGAAGCGCTGCACCCGTCCGCCTTCCTGATCCACGGCGACCACTAAACGATTACGCGAAGCAGCGCGAATCTGACGTACCAGTTCCGCCAGCTGATCCACATCGTGAAAGTTGCGGGCAAACAGAATCAGTCCGCCCACCAGCGGATGCTTCAGAATCTCGCGCTCTTCGGCGTCGAGTTCGTAGCTTTCAACATCCAGCATTAATGGGCCGGGGGTATTCATGGTCATGGTTACAATCCTGAGTTAAAGATCCTGCCAGCTGGCCTGCGCCAGCTGTTGCAAATGAGGGTCACCGCTCTGTTCAGCACGCAGCTGATACCAGCTCGCCATCAGCAGATGCAGCCACGGCTGCCAGCGCCGCATATGTCGCTTAAGTCGCGCTTCGTCAAGCTGGCTGCGTTGCGCGTAACCCGCAATCCAGTCGATTGGGTGTTCACCATCGACCGCGCAGAGCGCCGCGAGTTCCAATGCCACATCGCCATCGGCAGAATATTCCCAATCGATGAGACGTAAGCCGTCTGACGTGGCAATCACATTGCCCGCGTGAACATCCATATGAATCGGCACGAGGCGTAACGGCCGGGGTTCACCCTGCCTGATCAGGCGCTGCAGTTGATGTTGCCAGCGCCAGTGGCGTTGCTGACACAGCTGCCAGTAGTGTTGCAACAGCGGTGTCAGTCGCAAGCGATAGCCTGTCAGCGGCTGCTGATGCAGGCGATGTAGCAAGGCAAGCACCGCATCACGCTGTTGATTGAATTGCTCAGGAGTCAGCACCTCGCCGGGCAACCAGCTCTGTAATAACCAGGGATGATGCCAATCCAGTGGCGTCGGCCCGAGTTGCGCAGCACGCATTCGACGCAAGATGCGATATTCGCGTTGGCGATCAACAAACGGGAGCGGTTGCTGTGGCGCACGACGCGCCAGCAGCTCACCCTGCTCGGTTTTCACCCGCACACTGTTGCCACTCAATCCCGGCAGCGCGAAAAAATGACCGGCAGCTTGCGCCGTCGGCCATTGTTGCTGAATCCGTTGTTGCAGTATGGGATCAGGGTTGAGCAATACCATTGCCTGACCAGATAATTTCACCGGTCTGCACCAGCATCAGCTGCATCTGCAGCGTTGGCGCTTTCACATCGCCCTGAGCACTGCTGTAAAGCACATACTGCGCGTTGACATTGCGTGCCAGGCCAATGGCTTTGCTGCGCGAATTGAGGCTGTCATCGGCGGATAAGCCCAGCGTCTGTTTTGCCTGTGCCAGCTGTTCTGGCGTCACTAGCGTGAATTTGCCGTTGTTTGCCAGCGCATTCTGGATGGCGTCGGTGGCTTTATCACTCTGCAACGCTCCGTTGGTGCTGTTCTTGATGCGATCCACCAGCAGCACGCTGCCTGGATTCACACCAGCAGACTGCACCATATTCCCCACTAACGGCTGCACGCTGGCATTCCAGTTAATGGTTTTCAGTTTTGGCGGCTGCGGCACCGTTTCCGGCGGCGGTACCGGCTGCACAGGTGGCTGCTCCGGTTGGGTTGGCGTCGTCGGCTGGGTCGGTTCAACCGGCGCTGGGGTTTGCTGTTTCACCACACAACCGGTGAGCATCAACGCAAATAACAGCGCGCTGGAACGTTTTACACTGCGAATCACAGGTTACTCCTCAGAGATAAAGATAGAGACGCACCTTACTGGCGGTCAGGTTACCGATTTGCGAGACAACTTCTGTGCTGCCATGCGCCGGGACGATTTGAGTTTGAGCCGGCTCTTCCGGTGTTATCTCCAGCCCCTTCTCGTCGTACCAATAAAAACGATAGTGAACGGTCACCGGCGTTTCCCGCTGATTATAGAGCACACTTGAGGCGCGCATCTGCCCATCACGGCTGGCCAGCGTGGGTTCGTCGGTAATGATGCCCGCAGAAAGCACGGAAGATTCCATTACCAGCGATTGCGAGGTGTTGATCATCGGTTTGTCACTGCTGCACCCGACAAGGGTCAGCAACAGCAGGCCACTCAGCCATTGACGCATCACAAGGTCCGCCTGAGGTTAGATTGACAGCATCGGACCCAGCGGCTGACCGCCGACCAGGTGCATATGAATATGATAAACCTCCTGACCACCATGCTGATTACAGTTCATGATCAGACGATAGCCATCCTCGGCAATCCCTTCCTGTTTCGCGATTTTCGCCGCCACGGTAATCATACGGCCCAACGCATGCTCGTGTGCTTCCTGCACGTCATTGGCGGTGGGGATCAATACATTAGGGATAATCAGAATGTGCGTTGGCGCTTTAGGCGCGATGTCGCGGAAGGCGGTGACCAGTTCGTCCTGATAAACCACGTCGGCGGGGATTTCGCGACGAATGATTTTACTGAAAATGGTTTCTTCAGCCATGGTGCATTTCCTTAAGCCTGAGTTCAGTCAGGCAGTATGCGCGAGGAATTCGTTTGCTTTCAACCTCAGTACCACTTTTCTTCTGTTAAATGGCTGCCTTTACGCCATTTCATCCCCCAGACAGCATTGCTGTGCTCTCCCTCTCAAATTTACGCCATCGCAGATCACCAAAATGAAACGCCGTTTTATAAATTAGAGATATCACGCCAGTTTCTTTGTGTTTTTGCCACTCAACCGACAACCCTTGCCAAATCACGAAGGTTTGCCGTTGCGCGGCGCTCTACTTTCTATCCAATCCGGGCAAGCAGTACGGAGCAATGAGGGATGTGTCATCCGTCGATTTCAAGGAGAAGCTGCCATGCAGTCTCGTAAGATTGGTCTGGGCCATTATCTGGCTTACGGTTCCGGGGATTTCCTCGGCGCCGGCACCACGGCGCTTACCGCCGCCTGGTTGCTCTATTTCTACACTACCTTCTGTGGGCTTTCGCCGATTGAAGCCACCTTTATTTTTGCTGCAGCCCGCGTGCTGGATGCGGTCGTCAGCCCGCTGATGGGTTTTCTCACCGATAACTTCGGATCCACCTGGCTTGGCAAGTGCTTCGGTCGCCGCAAGTTCTTTATCCTGCTCGGTATTCCGTGTGTTTTCAGCTATAGCCTGATGTGGATCGGCGACATGAGTTTCTGGTGGTATCTGCTGACCTATCTGCTGTTCGATATGGTCTACACCATGATTCTGGTGCCGTACGAAACGCTGGTGCCGGAGATGACCGACGACTTTAAACAAAAGACCCGCTTCTCCGGCGCACGTATCGCGCTGGCACAACTGTCATCGATTCTGGCCGCCTTCCTGCCAGGCATCCTGATTGGCTGGTTTGGCAAAGAGAATCCCATCTCCTTCTTTTATGCCAGCCTGGTGTTCTCGGTCATCTGTGCGCTGGTGCTATTCCTGGTGTGGCGCTTCACCTGGGAACGCGCACCGGAGGATTTTTCCGCCGAGTCACGTCGGGCTGAAGAAGAAAAGGCGCAACTCTCGCTGTTCCAAAGCCTGAAACGACTGTATATCGAGCTCGCCTCCACGCTGCGCATCCGTATCTTTCGCCAGCATCTTGGCATGTATCTGGGCGGTTACATCGCTCAGGACGTCTTTAATGCGGTATTTACCTGGTACGTGGTGTTTGTACTGATGCAGAGCGCGCAAATCGCTTCCAGCCTGATGGGAACGATGGCGGTGCTGCAATTTATAGCGGTGATGGCAATGATCCCGCTGTGTATACGCCTCGGACCGGCCCCAGCCTATCGTCTGGTGGTGATGCTGTTTGGCCTCAGCGCCCTCTCCTACGCTGGACTGTGGTACAGCGGGATGAACGATAACTTCGCGCTGTTAGTGCTGATCTCGGCCTTCGCCGGTTTAGGACGTGGCGGCATCAACTACGTGCCATGGAATACCTACACCTATATTGCCGATGTCGATGAAGTGATCACCGGACAGCGACGTGAAGGCATATTCGCCGGGATCATGACATTGACGCGTAAAGCCTCGCAGGCCGGTGCCGTGATGATCGTTGGCATCATGTTGCAGCTGGCGGGTTTCACCTCCGGTAAAACTGAACAGATTCCTGCGGTGGGCCATACCATTCTGCTGATCCTCAGCGTCGGCACCGTTGGGGTGCTGATCTGCGGCTTTATTGTGTCGCTGCGCTTCAAACTGAATCTGCATACCCACACTGTTTTGCGCGAAGAGACGCTGAAGATGCGTGAAGCGGGCCGTGTGGTCCCGGAACGTATAACACCGCAGGCGCGCACCATCGTCGAAACCCTGGCGGGTATGCCGTATGAAAACTTATGGGGCAACAACAACGTCGGTTACCTCAACCGTAACAAGCCCGCAGCGCTCGCGCTATCCACGCATCGCGGCACGCTTCACTCTCTCCCTACCCTGATTAACGATAGGAATGAACCATGACTGTATTTCCTGTAAAACACAGCGCCTTGTTGTGCCAGCCTGAATACCTGTTGCCACGCAGTGAATTAGTGCAACTCATCCACAAACTCACTGACAATCTGGTCAATATCACCGATCACAGCGGCGAGTTTTTGCTGCGGCTGGATGATGGCCGCGTCATTGACACTAAAGGTTGGGCTGGCTGGGAATGGACGCACGGCATCGGGCTGTATGGCATGCTGCATTACACCCAGCAGACGGGCGATCAGGCAACCCTGAAGATTATCGATGACTGGTTTAGCGCGCGCTTAGCAGAAGGCACACCGACAAAGAACGTGAACACGGTATGCCCGTTCCTGACGCTGGCTTATCGTTATGAAGAGACCGGTCATGCAGCATGGCGGCCGGTGCTGGAACGCTGGGCTGAGTGGGTGATGTATGAAATGCCGCGCACTAAGCAAGGCGGTCTACAGCACATCGTTTACAATAACGAAAATACCCAGCAGCTGTGGGACGACACCTTAATGATGAGCGTGATGGCGCTGGCGAAGATTGGCCAGTTACTCGATCGCCCGGAGTTTGTTGAAGAAGCCAGCTATCAATTCCTGATCCACACTCAATACCTGATGGATCGTCAAACCGGTTTGTGGTTCCACGGCTGGACCTTCGATGGCCGACACAATTTTGCTAATGCCCGCTGGGCACGAGGCAACAGTTGGCTGACCATCGTGATCCCGGATTTCCTCGAAATGATGAACTGGCCGGAACAACATGCCACGCGTCGTTTCCTTCAGCAGGTATTGGCCAGTCAGGTCAAGGCATTAGCCGCTTGTCAGTACAGCAGCGGTCTCTGGCATACCCTACTCGACGATCCACAAAGCTATCCGGAAGCGTCTGCCACGGCGGGATTCGCTTATGGAATCCTCAAAGCGGTGCGTAAACGCTATTTATCTGACGAGTATCGCCCGATGGCGGAAAAAGCCTTGCGTGGCGTGATCGCCAATATTGATGAAGACGGGGAGTTAAAACAGGTGTCGTTTGGCACCGCAATGGGCAGCGATTTGGAGTATTACCGCCAGGTACCGCTGACGTCGATGCCCTATGGTCAGGCGATGGCGCTGCTGTGTCTGACGGAGTATCTGCGGGTTTATCTGTAATCGCATTTACATTGAAGTGGGAGATAGCGACGGCAGACATGTATAGCGACGCGTGACAGGAACCATAGGCCGTGAAACGTAGCATGACTACCAAATGCCGCTAACACCGATACCCTAATTTCTGGCGATGAGTCTGCTAAGTCCAGTGAGGAACGAGGGTTTTATCCCATACCGCACCTAAGGTGAGGTGCGAGGGAGCGGCGGCAGAGGAGTAAAGCGTCCCGCGACAGGGATGTCGCGGGCCGAGCCCCAGGGATGGTTTATGGCGTCTTTACGATCTGCCGCCGCTTCATCGCACAGGCTCGGCCTTTGCCTTGACCTTGACCTCAGGCCGAGCCCAATCCTTTACATATTACGAATATAATCATCCATCTCAGTTTTCAGGTTATCGGACTTGGTCCCGAAAATCGCCTGAACACCGGAACCGGCCACCACCACGCCACGCGCGCCGAGGTTTTTCAGTTCAGTTTGATTCACTTTTGCCACATCTGCGACACTCACACGCAGACGCGTAATACAGGCATCAAGATTGGTAATGTTCTCTTTACCACCAAATGCAGTCACCAGTTTGCCTGCCATCTCGCTACCGGTAGCGCTGCTCTGCTCCATTGCAGTGTCCTCACGTCCAGGTGTTTTCAGATTCAATTTCACAATCAGCACACGGAAAACGGTGTAATAAATCAGGCCGTAAATGATACCGACAATTGGGAACAACCAGATCTTGCTGCTGTTACCGCTCAGCACCACAAAGTCAATCAGACCGTGTGAGAAGCTGGTGCCATCACGCATGCCCAGCAGAATACAGATTGGGAACGCCAGACCCGCCAGAATCGCATGGATCACATACAGAATCGGCGCCACGAACATAAACGAAAATTCAATCGGTTCGGTGATACCGGTCAGGAACGAGGTCAGCGCGGCGGAGATCATAATGCCGCCCACTTTGGCGCGGTTTTCCGGCTTAGCCGAGTGCCAGATAGCAATCGCAGCCGCAGGCAGACCGTACATTTTGAACAGGAAGCCGCCAGAGAGTTTACCTGCGGTTGGATCGCCCGCCATATAGCGTGGGATATCACCGTGGAACACCTGACCTGCGGCGTTGGTGAACTCACCAATCTGCATCTGGAAAGGCACGTTCCAGATATGGTGCAGACCAAACGGCACCAGCGAACGCTCAACGACACCGTAAATGCCGAACGCCACCACCGGGTTCTGATAAGCCGCCCATTGTGAGAAATCCTGAATCGCGGTGCCAATCGGTGGCCAGATAAAGGACAACACGATACCAGTGAAAATCGCGGTCAGACCGGAAATGATCGGCACAAAACGTTTACCCGCAAAGAAGCCAAGATATTCAGGCAGCTTGATACGGTAGAAACGGTTGAACATATACGCGGCGATGGAGCCGGCAATGATCCCGCCCAGCACCCCGGTATCGGCAAGGTGTTTGGCCTCAATTTCCGCTGGCGGCAAGTGCAACACCAGTGGTGCAACCACCGCCATGGTTTTCACCATGATGCCGTAAGCCACCACGGAAGCCAGCGCCGATACGCCATCGTTATTGGTAAAACCGAGCGCCACGCCAATCGCAAAGATCAGCGGCATGTTGGCGAACACGGAACCGCCCGCCTCCGCCATGACATGTGAAACGACAGCAGGCAACCAGCTGAAGTTAGCCGAACCAACACCTAATAAAATACCGGCAATCGGCAAAACCGATACCGGCAACATTAGCGATTTACCTACTTTTTGCAGGTTCGCAAATGCGTTCTTGAACATAAAAGCTCCTGAGTATGAGTGCATATTTGCGCAGTGCGCTGGCAAAGGGGGAGGATCCTTCACCGGGGTGACGCTGAGCGTCTTTTGATTTATTACGAAGGGTAAAATAAATCGATATTTGTTACTTTGACGGCTATCACGTTTCGCTCAAGACGAACGCTTGCTTTCTGTTGTTTTTGACTGAATTGCCTGGAGAAACAGCAATAAATCACTGCCCGTGCCGCGTTATATGCCGCACAGGTCAGTGATTATAGAATTAATACGGAGTTTAAAATAAAGCGGATTAGCCGCCGAGTCGGCTCATTGGGACATGGAACAGACGCGAGAAGTTTTCTGTGGTCGCTGCAGCCAGGGTTTCGATATCCACACCCTTCAGCACAGCCATATAATCCGCGACATCGCGCGTAAAAGCTGGCTGATTTTCTTTGCCACGATGCGGAACCGGCGCCAGATACGGCGAGTCAGTCTCGACCAGCATGCGATCCAGCGGCACATAACGCGCGGCATCACGAATCTGCTCAGCATTGCGGAAGGTCAAAATGCCGGAGAAGGAGATATAAAAGCCCATATCCAGCAACTGCGCCGCAGTCTCTTTATCTTCAGTAAAGCAGTGCAACACGCCACCACATTTTTCCACCTGCTCTTCACGCAGGATTGCCAGCGTGTCTTCACGTGCATCACGGGTATGTACGATGATCGGCTTATTCAGCACGATGCCGGTACGGATGTGTTCACGGAACGAGGCTTGCTGCTGCGCTTTGGTCTCCTGCTGATAGAAATAATCCAGCCCGGTTTCGCCCAGTGCTATCACCTGCTCTTCAGCTGCCAGTCGACGAAACTCTTCGACATCGTACGGTGCTTCCTGATTTAACGGATGCACGCCGCACGCCAGGGCGATGTTTTCCCTGTCGCCGACCAATTTCTTGATCTTGTAGTAATCCGGCAGCGTGGTGGCAATCGCCAGCATAAACTTCACGTCACGCGCGGCGGCTTTGGCGATCACATCGTCCAGATCGCGATGCTGCTTCTCATAATCCAGGCCATCAAGATGGCAGTGCGAATCAACAATAAACATACTTCTCTCTTTTACGCTTAGCCGACCGCCATGGGCGACATTAAGCGTCCCCAGGCTAACAGGCGATCGGTCAAAATCAGTTCACGGTTCAGGGCGGCGACATGCAACAGTTGCTCACGACACTGCATCCACTGCTGGGCGCTGGCGTTGAGCGCACTGCTGTTAAGCTGCTGAGCCAGTTGCGATACGACCTCAGGATGGTCGCCGTTGCTTAACCAGTTGCTGGCACCCTGCTGCACTTTCATGGCATCCACCAGTAATGAAATCAGCCAGCTGAGGCGCTCTGCCACATCGTCGCTGTTCAGCGCGGGCAGCAGTTGCAGTACATCGCGGTTCAACGCGCTGAGCAAGGTTTCACACAGCTTCTCACGTGCCTGCCAACGCTCAGGCTGCAGCAGGGTCAACGCCGCAGCAGGTGCGCCATTGCTCAAGCGCAGAGCGGCTCGCAGTACTGGCTCGGATTGCGGCAACTGTTTCTGCAGCCATTGCAAACTGGGCAACTCTTCTGGTGGGGAAAGATGCCATGTCATGCAGCGGCTGCGCAAGGTTGCCAGCAAACGTGATGGCTCACGGACGCTGAGGAAAAACCAGCAGTTGGCAGGAGGCTCTTCCAGCGTTTTCAACAACGCATTGGCGGCGGCTTCAGTGAGCTGCGCCGCATCCGGCAACCAGACAATCTTTGCTCCGCCCTGCTGAGCAAAATGGTAGAGCTTCTCGGTGACGTCACGTACCGCATCAATACCCAGTGAAGATTTGCCTTTTTCTGCTTCCAGACGATACCAGTCAGGATGCGTCTGCGCCTGCATCAGCTGGCAGCCGTGGCAATGGCCGCAGCTCTTCAAGCCTTCCGGATGTTGGCACATTAACCAGCGGCTAACACCCCACACTAACGCATCGTCACCCATGCCATTAATGGCCTGTATCAGCAAGGCATGGTGTGCCTGACCGCTTTGATGACGGCTGATAATCTGCCGATAGGGCTGATTCAGCCACGGATACCAGTTCATGCCGCCTGACCTGCCAGCCATTTTTGTAGCGCTGATTTAAGTGACGATGTCACTTCTGCAATATTTTGTGTGGCATCAATGGTTAAAATGGTGTCATCGCTGGCAGCCAACGCCAGATAACGGTCACGTGTGCGTTCAAAGAAACGCAGTGATTCTTGCTCAATACGATCGAGTTCCCCGCGAGCACGCGCGCGTTGCAGGCCAATTTCCGGTGTCACATCCAGGTAGAGGGTCAAGTCCGGACGGAAGTCGCCCAATACCGCATCGCGCAGGGTGGCCATCAACTGCGTATCCAGGCCACGGCCACCGCCCTGGTAAGCCTGGGATGAGAGGTCGTGACGGTCACCAACCACCCAGGCGCCACGCGCTAACGCAGGCTTAATCACGTTCTCGACCAATTGAACACGGGCGGCATACAGCATCAGCAGTTCGGCTTTGTCAGTCACCTGTTCGCCATCAATTCCCTGCTTCACCAGCACGCGTAATTGTTCTGCCAGCGGCGTGCCGCCGGGCTCACGGGTGAACACCACATCGTCGATACCCTGCTCATGCAGCACCGCCACAATGGCATCACGCGCAGTTGTTTTGCCCGCGCCTTCAAGGCCTTCAATGACGATAAACTTACTTTTCATTTTTTTCCTTCATAGCCAGCCGATAGACCTGCACCGCTTTATTATGGCTGGCGAGATTGGTGGTAAAGGTATGTCCGCCTTTGCCATCCGCGACAAAATAGAGATAGTTGGTTTTTTCTGGATGCGCCGCCGCTTCCAGCGAGGCTCGGCCTGGCATCGCGATAGGACCAGGCGGCAAACCGCTAATCGTGTAGGTATTGTAATCGGTCGGCGTTTCGAGGTCTTTACGCGTAATCGTACCGGTGTAGTTATCACCCATACCGTAAATCACGGTAGGGTCGGTTTGCAGCTTCATGCCGGTGCGCAAGCGATTAATAAATACCGAGGCAACGCGCGCGCGCTCTTCCGTCACGCCGGTCTCTTTTTCGATAATCGAGGCCATGGTGACCAGATCTTGCTCATTTTTATAAGGCAGATTGTCCATCCGCCCCTGCCAGATCTCATCCACCAGTTTATTCATGCGCGTGTGTGCCCGCTCCAGCAGCGATATATCACTGGTGTTAGCTGTATACAAATAGGTGTCGGGATAGAAAGCGCCCTCAAGCTGATTTGCATCCATTTTCAGCGCAGCGGCGACAGTCGCAAACTGATCGTCAGTTAGCGTATGTTTGATATAGGGCGCTTGACGCAGTTCGGCCAACCACTCCTTCAGGCGCGAGCCCTCGACAAACCGTACCGGAAATTGCGCTTCTTTACCGCTGGCCAGCAACTGCAACAGCTGTCTTACCGTCATATTGCTTTCCAGTCGGTAGGTGCCGGCTTTGAACTTCGCGAGTTCAGGCTCAAGTTTCAAAAGCGGCCCAAACCAGATACTTTCCGGAATGATGTGTTGGCTTTCCAGTTGCGCTTCCAGCACGACCCGACCACTACCCGCGGGCAATGTGTAGATCGTTTCCTGATTAATGGTCAAAGGGGTATCGGCAAAACGTTCAATCTGCCAATAACTCAATGCCGCCGCGAGGCCGGCAATCGCCACAGCGCTGGCGAGTATTTTTTTCATTCGGGTCATGATGCTTCCATCTTCTGGCAACTGTTATACAGCTGCTGGTACAGCGTGCGTGCGGTGAACGAAACATCGTCAATTTTCCGCACAGGTAAAACCGGCATCAGGGCATTGCAGATCACCACTTCATCGGCGTTCAGCACATCCTCCCTGCTTCCTTCAATCAACTGACAAGCCTGGCCTTCCGACGCTATCTGCGCCATCAGATAACGGCGCATAATGCCATCGACACCCGCTTGCTCAAGACGCGGCGTGAAAACCTGATCACCTTTGCGCCAGAATAAATTGGCCGCACAGCATTCCACCACCGTCCCTGCAGTGTCAAGCACCAGCGCCTCATCAGCATCGGTGTAGTCAAGCTGCTGACGGATCAGCACCTGTTCCAGTCGGTTAAGATGTTTGAGACCGGCGAGCAGTGGATTGCGCGCCAGTCTCACTGGGCTGGTTATGAGCGCTGCGCCCTGCTGCTGCAAAGTGGTGTAGTGTTGCGGCCACGGAGAAAGGGAGAGGATGCGCGTCGGGGTTGTGCAACCGGTTCGGCTATATCCCCGTCCACCGACGCCTGGCGTCAGAATCACTTTTAAAACGGACTGGGTTTGACCATTGGCGGCATGCTGCATCTCCTCGGCCAGCTGCGCCATATCCGGTAAGGGAATGAATAAACGCTCACAGCCTTCCTGCAATCGCTGCAAATGAGCATTCAGCAGTTGTATCTTGCCTGCCACTACCGCAGCAGTGGTAAAACAGCCATCACCAAACTGCACCGCGCGATCGCGCGCAGAAAGTTCGAACTGCTCTACGCCGTTTATCCACATACCGCTCACCTTTGGCTACCCTGCCAGTCTGAATACCACTGACAGCGGTAAGAATCCACGCCACTGCGTGACAAAATATAAAAAAAGGCCCGCATTGCGGGCCTCTGTTTGGCTGGGTAAAACTTAGACCTTGCGGAAGATCAGCGAGCCGTTGGTGCCGCCAAATCCGAAGGAGTTACACAGCGTGTACTCCAGTCCGCTCACCTGACGTGCTGTATGCGGCACGAAGTCGAGGTCACAACCTTCATCTGGGTTATCCAGGTTGATGGTTGGCGGAACTGCCTGGTCGCGCAGCGCCAGAATCGAATAAATCGCTTCTACCGCGCCTGCTGCACCCAACAGGTGCCCAGTCATGGATTTGGTAGAACTCACCATCACGCTGTGAGCCGCTGCACCAAATACAGACTTGACCGCCTGAGCTTCAGCTTTGTCACCCGCTGGCGTTGAGGTGCCATGCGCGTTGACGTAGCCAATCTGTTCAGCATTCAGCTGCGCGTCACGCAATGCATTCACCATCGCTGCTGCAGCACCTGAACCATCCTCCGGCGGGGACGTCATGTGGTAAGCATCGCTGCTCATGCCGAAACCGACGATTTCAGCATAAATTTTCGCACCGCGCTTTTTCGCATGCTCGTACTCTTCCAGCACCACAATGCCTGAACCATCGCCCAATACGAAACCATCACGGTCTTTATCCCACGGACGGCTTGCCGCCTGCGGATTATCGTTATTGGTTGAGAGCGCACGTGCAGCACCAAAGCCACCCACACCCAGCGGGGTACTGGCTTTTTCAGCACCACCGGCCAGCATGACATCGGCGTCGTTGTACGCAATGATACGCGCAGCATGACCAATGTTATGCACGCCTGAAGTACAAGCGGTTGCAATAGAAATGCTTGGACCTTTCAGACCGTACATGATGGTCAGGTGACCTGCCACCATGTTAACAATGGTAGAAGGAACAAAGAACGGGCTGATTTTGCGCGGACCGCCGTTAACCAGTGAACTGTGGTTGTCTTCAATTAAACCCAGTCCGCCGATGCCGGAACCGATAGCTGCGCCGATGCGACCGGCATTCTCATCAGTCACGACCAGACCGGAGTCCGCCATAGCCTGAATACCAGCCACAATGCCGTATTGGATGAAGTCATCCATCTTGCGCTGATCTTTGCGCGAGATGAATTCATCGCAATTAAAATCTCTTACTAAGCCCGCAAAGCGTGTTGCGTAGGCACTAGTATCAAAATGGTCGATCAGGCTGATGCCGCTCTGACCGGCAAGGAGAGCACTCCAGGTAGACTCTACGGTATTGCCGACAGGAGACAACATGCCAAGACCAGTCACAACTACACGACGCTTAGACACGTACGTCCTCCAGGGAGGGAAAAAATAACGCTATGTGGGGCAAACATAAAACTCAGGCGGTCGAGGTGACCGCCTGAAGATATTCATTAGCCTTGGTGGCTATTGATGTAATCGATCGCTGCCTGAACGGTAGTGATTTTCTCAGCTTCTTCGTCTGGAATTTCAGTATCAAACTCTTCTTCCAGAGCCATTACCAGCTCAACGGTGTCAAGAGAATCTGCGCCCAGGTCTTCAACGAAGGAAGCGGAGTTCACAACTTCTTCCTGCTTAACGCCCAGCTGTTCGCCGATAATTTTCTTAACGCGTTCTTCGATAGTGCTCATACTCTTAAATTTCCTATCAAAACTCGCTTTCGCGATGGTTTTCGTAGTGTATAAAATGTTGAAAAAGATGCAACAAAATCCCGGCTGGTCGAACCACGATTTTGCGCTATTCTGCGGTGTTTACCGCAGATAATGCAAATGTTTTCGTGATTATCAGACCATGTACATGCCGCCATTGACGTGGAGCGTCTCACCCGTGATGTAAGAGGCTTCGTCAGAGGCTAAGAATGCAACAGCATTGGCAATCTCCTGCGGGTCGCCTAAACGACCTGCCGGCACTTCTGCCAAAATGCCCGAGCGCTGATCTTCGTTCAGTGCACGCGTCATGTCCGTTTCAATAAAGCCCGGAGCCACGACGTTTACGGTAATGCCACGTGACGCGACTTCTCGCGCCAGTGATTTGCTAAAGCCAATCAAACCTGCTTTTGCTGCCGCATAGTTTGTTTGACCCGCGTTACCCATGGTTCCAACTACAGAACCGATGGTAATGATACGGCCCACGCGTTTTTTCATCATGGCACGCATAACCGCCTTAGAAAGACGGAAGACTGATGTCAGGTTGGTATCGAGGATATCCGCCCACTCATCGTCCTTCATGCGCATCAACAGATTATCACGCGTAATGCCTGCATTATTGACTAAAATGTCCACTTCGCCAAATTCAGCGCGAACTTTCTCGAGCACGCTCTCAATAGAGGCCGCATCGGTCACGTTCAACAGCAGACCTTTGCCGTTATCGCCGAGGTAAGCACTGATTGCTTCCGCACCGCTTTCGCTGGTGGCGGTTCCCACCACTTTCGCACCGCGCGCAACCAACGTTTCCGCGATTGCACGGCCAATGCCGCGGCTTGCGCCAGTCACCAGCGCTACTTTACCTTCAAAGCTCATGTTTTTCCTCTTATTCCTGTGTAAGCGCCGCAGAGAGTGAAGCAGAATCGTTCACGGCTGCAGCGGTCAGGCTATCCACAATACGTTTGGTCAGACCGGTCAGGACTTTACCTGGACCGATTTCCAGCAACTGGCCAACGCCTTGGGTGGCAATAAATTCAACAGCTTCGGTCCAGCGCACCGGGCTATACAGCTGGCGAACCAGTGCACTGCGGATTGCCACGGCATCGGTTTCACACTTGACGTCAACGTTATTGACGACAGGCACAGATGGTGCGTTGAAAGTGATGCTTTCCAGTGCCACAGCCAGTTTATCTGCTGCAGGCTTCATCAACGCGCAATGCGAAGGAACGCTCACAGGTAATGGCAACGCACGCTTGGCACCGGCCGCTTTACAGGCAGCACCTGCACGCTCAACCGCTTCTTTGTTACCCGCGATAACCACCTGGCCTGGCGAATTGAAGTTCACCGGCGAAACCACCTGACCTTGCGCGCTTTCTTCACACGCTTTACGGATAGACTCATCATCAAGCCCGATGATTGCCTGCATGGCACCGGTCCCTTCAGGAACCGCTTCCTGCATCAGTTTGCCGCGTAATTCGACTAACTTGATTGCGTCCGCAAAGTTCAATACGCCAGCACAGACCAGCGCAGAGTATTCACCCAGGCTATGGCCGGCCATCAGCGCAGGCTGCGGGCCATTTTTGCTCTGCCAGACGCGATAAATCGCGACGGAGGCCGCCAGCAACGCAGGTTGCGTCTGCCAGGTCTTATTCAGTTCTTCAGCTGGACCTTGTTGTACCAACTGCCATAAGTCATATCCCAGTGCATCAGAAGCTTCACGGAAAGTGGCTTCAACCTGCGGGTTTTCCACAGCCAGATCGGCCAGCATGCCGACGGTCTGTGAGCCCTGTCCTGGGAAAACAAAAGCAAATTGTGTCATCTGTCGTTCCTGTCAATCAAAAGCGAACCAGCGCAGAACCCCAGGTGAAACCGCCACCAAAGGCTTCCAGCAAAATCAGTTGGCCAGGCTTGATACGGCCATCTCGCACCGCTTCATCCAGTGCACTTGGCACCGAAGCCGCTGAAGTGTTGCCATGACGATCCAGCGTCACCACCACTTTTTCCATGCCCATGCCGAGCTTTCTGGCCGTTGCGCTGATAATGCGCAGGTTGGCCTGATGTGGCACTAGCCAGTCGAGCATTTCGCGATCAAGGTTGTTGGCTTGCAGCGTCTCGTCCACGATATGGGCAAGCTCGGTCACAGCGACTTTAAAGACTTCATTACCGGCCATCGTGAGATAGGCTGGCTCATCCTGATGTTCACGATCCTGATACGGCAGCGTCAACAGCTTGCCATAACGACCGTCAGCATGCAGATGCGTTGACAGGATACCGGGCTCTTCACTTTGCCCCAGCACCACAGCGCCAGCGCCGTCACCAAACAGGATGATGGTGCCACGATCGTTAGGATCGAGGGTGCGGGCTAAGACGTCCGCACCGATCACCAGCGCGTGTTTGACCACACCGTTTTTGATGTACTGATCGGCAACGCTAAGTGCATAGGTGAAACCTGCACATGCAGCGGCCAGATCGAAAGAAGCGCAGTCATTGATCTCCAGCATCTGTTGAATCATGCACGCTGAACTTGGGAAGGCATGGCTGGAAGAGGTGGTCGCCACGATAATCAGACCAACATCGCTGGCCGCAACGCCTGCCATTTCCAGCGCGCGCTGTGCAGCCGCGAAGCCCATAGTGGCAACCGTTTCATCTGGCGCGGCAATACGGCGCTCACGGATACCGGTACGCGTGACAATCCACTCGTCCGAAGTCTCCACCATTTTTTCCAGATCCGCATTGGAGCGAACCTGCTCAGGCAAATAGCTACCCGTACCGATAATTTTGGTAAACATCTACGCTTTGTCACTCCTGGCTAATACAGCGTCAAGGCGCGCCGCAATCCTCTCTGGGACTTGCCTGCGCACCGCCTGCTCTGCCTGCTCTATCGCCACGGCAAACGCACGTTGATTCGCCGCACCGTGGCTTTTGATCACTGTTCCGCGCAATCCTAACAGACAAGCGCCATTGTACTGGTCGGGGTTGAGATGGCCGAAACGTTTAGCCAGACGCTTTTGCAGCCAGCGCCCGACCCATTTCAACCACCACGCCCGTTTTTTCCCATCCTCTGACGACTTGAGCAGAGAAAGAAACATTCTTACCACGCCTTCCATGGTTTTAAGCGTGACGTTTCCCACGAAGCCATCACAGACCAGCACATCCGTCTTGCCGGTGAGGAGATCATTCCCCTCAAGATAACCAATATAGTTGATTTGCGGCGTATCCCGCAGAACCGCAGATGCTGTGCGAATCGTTTCCAGTCCCTTGGTCTCTTCCTGCCCAATGTTGAGCAGCGCGACACGCGGTCTGTCGATTTCCAGCACTTCCTCGGCCATAACAGCGCCCATGATGGCAAACTGCACCAACATATCGCTATCCGATTCCACATTAGCGCCGAGATCCAGCACCACCGTTTTACCCTGCTGCTGATGCGGCAGAACGGTCATAAGCGCCGGACGCTCAATGCCATCCAGCGGCTTCAATAACATCTTAGCCAGACCCATTAACGCGCCGGTATTGCCTGCACTGATACAGGCTTGCGCGTTCCCCTCTTTCACCAGCTCGAGTGCCACACGCATCGAGCTGCCGCGGCTGTTTCGAATGGCTTGTGAAGGCTTGGCATCACTTGCAATAACCGATTCGGCAGGGATCACCTGCACACGCCCCAGTAACGAGGAATCCGCTTTGGCAAGAAATGACGAGATGATGTCGGGATCACCGACCAGAAGAAGAACCAGATTCGTATGAGAGGCCAGTGCCTGCAAGGATGCAGGCACTGTCACGCAGGGACCGAAATCCCCGCCCATGGCATCAACTGCCAGGGTCAAACGTGTCAAGGTATCGCCTTGCGTAACCGCAAAGAATTACTTGGTGATAACCTTGCGACCGCGGTAGTAACCATCCGCAGTGATATGGTGACGCAGATGAGTTTCACCAGAAACTTTATCTACTGACAGAGCTGCGGTGGTCAGCGCATCGTGCGAACGACGCATACCACGCTTAGAACGGGTTGGTTTATTCTGTTGTACGGCCATGGACCTTACTCCTATTACTTACGCTTTAAACTGGCTAATACGGCAAAGGGATTTGGTTTTTCTGCCTCTTCAGGCAACTTGCCAAATACCATGTCCGCGTCGGACACTTCACAGTGTTCAGAATCATGCACCGGAACTACAGGCAGCGCGAGGATGAGTTCATCTTCGATAACTGCCAGCAAGTCGATTTCGCCGAAATCATTGATATCAACTGGCTCGTAAGCTTCCGGCAGTGCCTCGGCCTGCTCATCAGAAGAGACAGGACTGAAGCAATAGCTTACGTGGACAGCATGCGGGAATGACTGGTTGCAGCGTTGACACGACAATGTCACCTGCACATCAGCTGTTCCTTGCAGAACCGCTAAGCGCTGGTTGTCAATCGCAAACGACATGGTGCATTCCACATCACTGTCCACACTCACGACCGTTTCGGCCAGGCGCGCCACCAATTCAGGTGCATACACACCTTGGTAATCAAGGCGCTTTTGCGCGGCGCGGGCCAGATCGATCGTCAGGGGTAATTTTACCTTTTGCATAGGGCGCGCATATTAACTTTGTAACGTCA